>JBGCFZ010000390.1:0-6582 GCA_045110355.1 Lewinella sp.
GAAGTAGTTCATCCGCTGATTGCCGTAGGCAATCAATTCTGGCCAATAAGACGATTGCCAGGGACGCCGTCCCTGGTAATCGTAAAGGGTAGTCGCTATGCGACAAGCGTACACTAAACTTAGATTACACTGTACTAGTGCAGTGTAAACTAAGTTTTATGGTATTTATCCGTACGGGTGGGGCTTGCCTCCACCCGTATCGGCTGCCCCATCAAACGCTCCTTTTCGTTCGCTGAGCGAACGAAAAACACGATTCTTCCATACGCAGAGGGCCGGGGCAAGCCCGGCCCCTGCATGCACAAACTTAGTTTACACTGTACTAGTAGGATATAGGCTTTGGCAGTTTGGCTTATTTCTTTTTCGGCTTAATGCGCTTTAGTACGCCTGTGAAATACTTAGCCTTGTCCATAGGCCGCGCCCCTTTATTCCTTTCTGCCTTTACACTACCTCAACCCCCATCATCCGCTTAACCAGCTTAGATCCCGAGGAGAAGAACCAGGCCAGGCCTACCGTCAGTACACAACCGATGAGGTTGAGCCAGAGGTAAGCCAGGTCGATGTACTCATAATACGAAGCAATGAAGGTGAGTGCTACAAACGTCTCGGCAATGATCGCTCCGCTGAGGACCGATTTACTACCTACCTGCTTGAAGAAAAAGGCCACGACGAAAACCCCCAGGATCACACCATAAAACAGCGAGCCGATGATGTTGACGGCCTGGATCAGGTTGTCGAAAAGGTTGGCCACCGCGGCAAAACCCAGCGCGACGCAGCCCCACATGATGGTGAGCATTTTGCTGGCGGTGAAGTAGTGGCTGTCTTCCTTGTCGGGGACTAGGCTACGCCGGTAAATATCAACCAGCGTGGTAGTCGCAAGTGCGTTTAACTCTGAGCTGGTGCTTGACATGGCCGCCGAGAAAATAACGGCGAGCAAAAGGCCGACCAGCCCAATGGGAAGGTAGTTGATGATGAAAGTGATAAAGACGTAGTCCCGGTCTTCTGTAATTGCTTCGGGGTCGACTTTGGTAATGAGTTCATCGACCTGGCTGGTGATGTTGTCCCGGAGGTCCATCGCTGCCGTAAGGTTGGTCTTGGCCGTATTAATGGTCACCTCATTATCCGTCTTCAGAGCTTCGACCAGAGCGGTGGAGGCCGCATCTGCGGTTATTCCCACCCGTTCGTATTCCGTCTCCAGCACGGTTAGCTCGGGGGCATACTCCGATGCCCGGACTTTCTCGAGGTTGGCTGTATTAAAGTGGATCGGCGGGGAGGTGAACAAGAAAAACACGAATACCATGATGCCCACAAAGAGTACCAAAAATTGCATCGGTACTTTGAAAATGCCGTTGAACAACAGGCCCAGTCGGCTCTCCGTCAGGCTTTTGCCCGACAGATAACGCTGTACCTGACTTTGGTCCGTACCGAAATAACTAAGGAACAAGAAGGTGCCCCCAAGCAGGGCAGACCAGATGTTATACCGGTCGTTCAGGTCAAACTTGAAATCAATTATGTCAAGTTTTCCTAACTGGCCCGCTACACCTACCGCGTCGGACAGACCAACGCCTTCGGGGAGTTTCATCACCACAACTACACCAGCAGCAACCATGCCGCACAGGATTACAATCATCTGTTGTTTCTGGGTAACGGATACAGCCTTTGTTCCCCCCATTACGGTATAGAAAATGACCACAATCCCGATAAGGAAAATGGTGAGACTCAGGTTCCAGTCCAGGATACTGGATAAGATAATAGCTGGTGCATAAATAGTAATACCGGCCGCCAGGCCTCGCTGAATGAGGAACAATAAGGCCGTCATCGTACGCACCCGTATATCAAACCTGCCTTCCAGGTACTCATAGGCAGTATATACCTTCAATTTGTAATAAATCGGTAAGACAAATACACACAGGATAACCATGGCAATGGGCAAACCGAAATAGAACTGAGCGAATCCCAGGCCGCTGTTGTAGGCTTGGCCGGGGGTACTCAGAAAAGTAATAGCGCTGGCCTGGGTGGCCATGACGGAAAGGCCGATGGTCCACCATTTCAGGTCCCGATCACCCATCAGGTAACTCTTTACGTTGTCTACCGACCGGGTTTTCATTACGCCGTAGATAACGATGGCGGCGAGGGTGCTGGTCATGACCAGCCAGTCAATCGTACTCATGCGTAAGCTTGTGAAAATAAGTAAAACAGGACAATTAGAATAAAGTGCAGCACGAGAACAATGCCATAAATACGGCTCCAGCTACCGAGAATGGGTGGAGTTTCATCATTGGGGTTTGCTTGGTTTTGCGGGGTCATGGGTGCAAGGTAGTAGTTTGCCCCTTTATCTTGTACTACAAAGGTAGTATTTTAGTTCAGTAGTTGAAAAATCAGGCAGTCAGGCGGTCAAATCATTGAAATATCACGCATGAATTACCTGACTTGCTGACCAGTTGGGCGCGGCCGCAGGTGCAAATAATGGTAGAGAGCAAGGTGGGAGAGTATGGATTTGCTGCAAAAACAGGCCTACCCCAATATTTATCCCGTTGGAGCTAGGACAAAAATGCCCCAGAACCATCAATAAGTCTTGAAAATACGCACCTTAAGACCAAAAGGGACGTGGTGGCTACTGCCATAAGGTCAAAATAACTGCCATAAAGGCTTATTTGCACTGACAACCTACTTCTCCCAGTAAATCCTGATGTTCTTCCAGTAATTGCTGGGTAACTTCGTGGAGTTGCTCATACTGAGCAGCAAACAGGTCTGCTTCCTTGCAGGGAGCAGTCAGCTTTTTGCGCTTGTATTCAAACAAGCGCTTGGAGGAGTCAATTAGCTCCCGGAGTTCGAGGGCACGATTGCGAAAGGACGCTAGGCGTTCTTTTTCCTCCATCCGGTGTTCGTCGTGGGCAAGTTGGGCAAGGAGGAGTTCTTCGGGGTCACTCAGGTCTCGCCGGGTAATATCTCTTGGGTGGACCTTGAGTAAGGTACTGATCCTTAGTAGTTTACAAATGCTCGGTTCTGCTGACCCACTTTCGTAACTGGCAATATTACCACGGTTAAGGTTAACCTTAAGGGCAAGCTCAGACTGTGACCAACCGAGTCGGTTGCGCAGTACTTTTAGGTTGGAGGCGATAAAATTGGGCAAAGCCTTATTGGCACCGCTTATGGCTTCCTTCGTTTTCATACTGATTAATAAGATGTTACTTCCTATTTACACCTCATTGATAAAAATGGTTGATATATGTCAAAAAATTTTACTTATACCGAGTTCTGGCCATTCTATGGTATAGTTATTGCATGTATTTGACCGAAAGCAGGCTTAGCTACTTGCAACCAATCTAAATAAGGACTACTTTTGTAAAGAATCTTTACATCTGTAGTTATAAATACCCCCTCCCAATGAAAGCGACTAAACAACAACAAGAAGATATTCAGGAGCTCCTGAGCACCATTACGAACAGTTTACGTGCTTTCAGCCTGAAGCTTACCGGCAATATGAATGATGCAGAAGACCTTTATCAGGACACTGCACTACGTATCATGACCAATGCCGAAAAGTATAACCCTGGTACAAATTTTAAAGCGTGGGCCGTTACGATTATGCGGAACATCTTTATTAATAATTATCGTAAGAAGGTTCGTCGTAACCTTATAATTGATCAGACGCCTAATAACTACTACATCAATAGTGGTAATAAGACGGTATTGAACGACGGTGAAAGCGAAGTGACCTTTAATGAGTTACAGGAACTGGTTGATCGTTTACCAGATGATTTCCGTGTACCTTTCCTGATGGCTTATCAGGGATATAAATATGATGAAATTGCTGAGCAACTCGGAAGCCCACTGGGTACCATCAAATCTAGAATCTTCTTCGCACGTAAAAAATTACAGAAAATGTATGAAGACGTAATGCGGGAGCGCAGCGTAGCTTAGAAGTAACTCAATATCAAAAAGATAAAAGCCCCTGACTTCACCATGGTTAGGGGCTTTCTTGTGATAGAGTTGTATGTTTTCTGCCGTAAACAAGAAAAAATGGTGGTCAGATTTGTGTTTGTTGTAACTTGCAAGCGATATTCAACCTTTCTGTAGTTTTATACCTGAGATTTAACACGATGTCTGAAATTGTTGCCGTATTCTGGGATTTCGAGCACCTCCATTACGCTCTAATGCTTGAAAAGCATGGGCAATATGGAATGAAAAAGGCCATTGGCCGCCCCCAGCCTAAAGCCATTAGTGTAGAGGTAGTGATGGACTATGCAAGATCCCATGGGCAAGTATTGCATAGTGAAGCATTTGCCAACTGGCACTGGATGTCTCGCTATGCTCAAGCACTGGAACTTGAGCAAACCACGCTCGTTCAGGTCTTCCCCCAAGATCAATATAAGCCTACCGACGTATTCAATAACCTGGTTTACCGGGTCAAGCAATACGTTAACCTCCATGAGGATGTTAGCAGCATCGTGTTGGTCGGGTTGAATGACGAATATCTTCAACTGGCCGACGATCTTAAAGCACTGGGTTGTGACCTGTATGCTGTTGGAGCAGACGAGTTGAGAGACAAGAAATGGCAAGCTAAGTGTGACAATTACGCATCGTTCTACGATTTGCCCGGGGCACCAGCTCGTCCCGAACAGGGACGAAAAGCGAAAGGTGGTACGCCTGGAGAAATTGCCAAATACTATTTGCGGGTCGCTGCTCAGCAGGGAGTCCGTATGCCGCCACCTCAAATGATGTGGATTGGCATCGACATTTACGCTGCTTTTTTGCGTGACTTCGGTCAGTTCAGCAACTTCAGGGAGCTTGACGAAGAGTGCTATGACCAACTCCGTCAAGATGTGCCGGGAGCAACGATGACTGAAGTGAAAAAAATTCGGCAAGTTCTTTTTAAGTGTTACCTCTTCCGGCCAAGTGAAGACGGACAAATCAGTTTTCAGGAAAACATCAAAGACCTCGAGTCTATTGAGAACTGCTATTTTGAGCTTATGCTCAAACGAATTGCCAATAATCTGAATGAACAGGTCAACTACAAAGCCTTAAGCCTTGCCCTAACGGATTCGGAAAATTCCGCTGAGCGACTGGAACGCATGCACAAAGAGATGAATACCCAGGAGGAGGAATAGGTTGTTTTGAACAGGTGGCTGACCTTTTGTAGGTACTTATAGCTTGTTTGGGCTTTCGCTCAACTCTTCCCCTGGCTTGGGCGTTGCATCCCCATCTCCAAGTAATACCAAATGGCAAAATTCAGCATCGACCTTCAGGCCGGTAAAGTAAAAGACGACGAAGCGGTAACTTCCGTAGGGCAGGTAATCGTAGGCATCGACCTCGGTACCACCAACAGTCTTGTGGCTCATGTGGCCGATAACAAGGCCATTGCTGTGGCCGGAAAGGACGGAAAGGACGTACTGGTGCCCAGTATCGTTCACTTTGCCAAAAACGGAGAGGTACTGGTTGGGGAAGAAGCGAAGCCCTTTTTGACTACTGCGCCGGAACGGACCATTTATTCCGTGAAACGTTTATTAGGTAAAAGCTACGGCGACCTGGCCGGAGCACGTAACCGGTTTGGCTACCGTGTCATAGACGAAGATGAAGATCGGCTGGTAAAAATAGCCGTTCCCGGGCCTGATGGCGAAGATCGTTACTTCAGCCCCATTGAACTTTCTGCCCGAATCCTCAAATCGTTGAAGGGCCGCATTGAAGCCGAGCTTGGCGGAGAAGTCAGCCGTGCAGTAATCACGGTACCAGCTTACTTCAATGATGCCCAGCGGCAGGCAACCCGGGATGCCGGAAAGCTGGCAGGACTAGATGTGCTCCGCATCGTCAATGAACCAACGGCCAGCAGCCTGGCCTATGGCATTGGGTTGAAGGACGAGGATGAAGGGCGTACCATTGCGGTCTATGATCTGGGAGGCGGTACCTTCGACGTGTCCATCCTGCGCATCGAGCAGGGGATTTTCGAGGTTTTGAGCACTAACGGAGATACCTTCCTGGGGGGAGACGACCTTGATCAGGCCATCTCTGACCACTGGACCAAAGAAAAACAACTGTCCATCGATACGGCGCAGAAGCGAGGTGAAATCCGCTTACTTGCTGAACAGGCTAAAAAACAATTGTCGAGTCAGGACAGCTTTACGGCGGAGTTTCACGGAGTTACGCTGTACCTCGACCGGGACGTCGCAAACGTCCTCTTCACTCCGCTCATCAAACGGACCATTGCATCCTGCGGCCGCGCCCTGAAAGATGCCGAACTAACCACTGGAGATATCGATCACGTCATCATGGTTGGCGGCTCTACCCGCGTACCGTTGGTACAAAAGGAAGTCACCAATTTCTTTGGTAAGGAGGTCAATAATACCCTCGACCCCGATCAGGTCGTCGCCCTCGGCGCTGCCATCCAGGCCGACGTGCTGGCCGGCAATCAGCAAGATGTGCTGTTGCTGGACATTACCCCGCTGAGCCTCGGTATCGAAACCGTTGGCGGCCTGATGGACCCCATCATTCCGCGGAACAGTAAAGTACCGACCCGCGTAGGGCGCAAGTACACCACCAGCGTTGACGGTCAGAAAAACCTGAAAGTGGCCGTCTTCCAGGGGGAACG
>JBGCFZ010000391.1:0-13348 GCA_045110355.1 Lewinella sp.
GTGACTTCGTTGCTGAAATCCTCATTTAGCTATGGCTAAAATCCGGTTTCAGCGCCTTGCCACGGCACGAAAATCCTGCGGACTAAACGGCCAGATAATTATGAACTCACCCACTAGTGCTCTGTCAAGCCGATCTTGTCACATTGACTGCGGCGTCTTTTACCCGCTGGCTGCGTTGCTTGAATCCTCATTTAGCTACGGCTAAACTCCGGTTCAAGCGCCTTGCCCGCAGGCAAAATTCACCAGCATTTAATGCGACAGAATCGACCTGACAAAGCACTAGTGGTTGAGTTCATAAATATTCAAACATTTAACCCTGGCAGGGTGGTGCCGAACGAGTAGCTAATGTTCAGGAGGGCCATAGCTGCGGTGGACTTTTAGCTAAGAATAAAAGCGCCGGGAGAACGAATCTTAGCTCTTTTGAGTTTCACTTGCCGGGTACCAAACAGGGTAGATTTTGTTCTGGAGGAAGCGGGGTGGCATGTTTTAGCGTTTTTTATTTGGAAAAGCGAACTAAATTATTCACCATTGTATTAATTGTATGGACGACGTTGATGTTCTTTTTTTGATCTATACTACAAATTCTCACTTCCCTTAATTCCAAAGCTAATACAAATGCCTACTATAGAAGATGCCATTAAACAACCTTCGTTCAAAACAGCTGCTCATCGGGCACAAGTCAATATAATCTTTACCGCTGCCTGGCTGAACCAGTTAACGGGACAGGCACTAAAACCCTTTGGCCTGAGCCTGCAACAGTTCAATATTCTGCGCATTCTGCGCGGAAGGGGAGGGAAGCCAGCAACCGTAAAACTGCTGACGGAACGGATGATCGATAAGATGAGCAATGCCAGCCGTTTGGTAGATAAGCTGAAAGAGAAGGGCTTCGTTGAACGCCGGGAGTGCCCCACAGACCGTAGGCGCGTAGATATTCTTATTACGGACAGTGGACTGGATATGGTTAAGCGTGCCAGCGAAGCGGTCGAAACGTTAAGGGATCTGGCTTTCAGCCAACTGACCGATGAAGAAGCTGTGATGCTGAGTCACCTGCTGGACAAACTAAGGGGATAAACATCCAACGCTTCTCAGACCCGCTACTGATTCAGGGCCTTAGTCTTCTTCCTTTTCCGGATAAGTAATCCGGGCATGATGTACACTTTTAAGGATCGCTTTAAACACGCCCCGGCAAACTTCCAGTTCCTGAAAACTCAGCCTGCTTTGTTCTAGTTGTCCGGAGGTTAGTTTACCACGGATTACACTGTCCACCAATGCGAAAAGCTCCTCCTCCAGCGGGTTCTTCAGGCTTTTACAGGCGGCCTCCGCACTGTCGGCAATCATCAGAATGGTTTGTTCTTTGGTCACCGGCCGTGGGCCGGGATAACGAAAGTCAGCCTCCTCGGTTTCACGCTGCGGATTGTCTTTGATGTACGCACGGTAAAAGAACTCTGTCCGGGTCATCCCGTGGTGCGTCTGAATAAAGTCGATGATGACTTTTGGCAACCTTGCCTGCCGGGCCAACTTTACCCCTTCAGTTACGTGGCCGATGATGATGGCGGAACTTTCCTTCGGCCCGAGCTTTTCGTGGGGGTTAGCCCCCGTTTGGTTCTCGATGAAAAAACCTGGGTTGGTCACCTTGCCGATGTCGTGATACATAGCAGCGGTTTTAACCAGCAGGGCGTCGGCACCGATGGCTCTGGCTGCCTGCTCAGACATGTTGGCTACATTAAGGGAATGTTGCCAGGTGCCGGGGGCTAAGCGGGCCAGCCGTTCTAACAAGGATTGGTTCATATCACTGAGTTCACCCAGCGTAATGGGAGATATGAACCCGAACAATCTCTCCAGCAGCGGAATCAGCGGATAGGCCAGGAGGCAAAGAAATACGTTGCCCCCAATCCAGGCAATGGTCGGATAGTTCACCGTGCTCCACGAGCCGCCCTGCATCAGTTCGAGGCCCATAAAGCCAACAACGTAAAAAGTAAATAGCAGGACCAGGCTGCGGAAGAACCGGCCCCAGTCTCTGGTGTCGATGTCCATAACGATGACCACCACCCCCGCCATCAGGCTGAGGAAGGTGAAGTTGTATCCCTGACTGGTGAGGAAACTCGCGATCAGCACAACGCATACGTGCACGAAGAAGGCGAGCCGTTCCGAAAAGAATATTCGGATAACGATAGGTACAATACAGAAGGGAACGAGATAGGTGCTTACCCCGGGGCTGAGCTCCACCGTTCGTACGAGTAATGCGTAGAGCATCAGCCACATGACGACGAAGATGAGGTTTTTGATCCTGCTGTAAATAAGTGGGAAGAAGGAGCGGATGTACAGAAAAAGGAGGAGGATGACCAGCCCTATCTGAATAGCATAGCCTCCAAAGACGCTCCAAAAGGTGGTTTGTGTGCTTAGGCTTTGGTTGTAGAGCCGTCGGTAGCTGAGTAACTCCTGGTAGTCGTTGTCGGTAACGGGATCCCCCTGGTTAATAATTTGCTGCCCCTGGCGTAAAAGCCCATCGAAGGGACTGACCGCTGTAATGGCGTCCTGGCGGAGCTTTTGCGTAAGGGAATCGTTATAGAAAACGTTGTGGGTGAATTTGTCCTCGAGCAACTCCAGGAGGAATTCAGGAGATTTGAGATTGGTGTAAAAAAGGCTGTCCTGCAACCATGCCTGGGCATCGCCCGGGGTGAACAGTTGGGCAAGCGTCCGTTGTCGTTGTTCATTACCATTGAGGATGGTGATGACGGTCGACATGCCGCGCCGTTCTTCCTCCGCGCGGGCTTTGATGATGCCCTGGTTGTAAAGCTTGTCCAGTACCCTCAAACCATAGCGGCGGTGCCGTTCCGGCTGGCGGAGCAAATCTCGGTTCTCTCCCCGGGCACGGGCAGTATCCAGGCTGATCCTGAATTCCTCTAGGAAGCGGGCACGGGCATCACGGGCCACTTCCTGATTCAGGCGGTAAACGGGCTTGGCGCTGGTCCGAACGTCATTCTTCTCCGCTTCGAAAGCTTCCTCGGGCTTCAGTACGGGAATATCGTAAGGGGCCTCCAGCCGGGAGTAGCCCCACTGCTGTCCGCGCTCGAACTCAAAGGGGAAATTCAGGTTCTTCGGATACAGCAAACTGATGACGATCACGGCAGTGAGGCCGAGCAGCCAACGCAGCAGGCGGCGGGTAAGGCGGGAGCGTTTATTAGGAGCGGAAGTTTGAATGGCGGTTTGGTCTATTGATCTGTTAGTGCTATTGAACTATTTGGTGCTATCCGTCTGCTGGACATGAAACGATAACAATTCACAAGATAGGTGGTTGTAGCCTACTGATGGTGTGCACTGCTCTTAAAACCTTTTTTTGCACCTGCGCGCCGTCGCCCTGCGTGAGTCAAATAGTACCTGCAACTTGCCTACTTCAGCAGCCTTTCTTCAGCCCGCAGCAAAGACTTTCGTCCATAAATAGAGCAAATCGGACATTCCAGCATTTTGTGTCCCCGGGCCGGGCAGTACTCCCGGCCAAAGAAGATGACCTGCAAGTGGAGCTTGTTCCAACTCTCTTCGGGGAACAATCGCTTTAGGTCTTTCTCGGTTTTTTCGACGTTCTTTCCAGTTGACAGTCCCCAGCGGTAAGCCAGGCGCTGGATGTGGGTATCGACCGGGAAAGCGGGGACGCCGAAAGCCTGGCTCATCACCACTGCTGCGGTTTTATGACCGACGCCCGGTAGGGCTTCGAGGGCGTCCCAGTCTTGCGGTACCACGCCGCCATGGTCTTCCGTGATGATCCTACTCAGCTCCTTAATGGCCTTACTTTTCCGGGGCGACAGCCCGCAGGGGCGGATGATTTGCCGAATTTCCTCTACGTCCACGTGCATCATCTCTTCCGGTTTGTCGGTCACCGCCCACAGGTGCGGCGTGACCTGATTGACGCGTACGTCGGTGCATTGTGCCGATAGGAGGACTGCGACCAGCAGGGTGTAGGGGTCCGTGTGGTCCAGCGGAATGGGGACGGTGGGGTAGTACTCGTCCAGGATGCGATGGATGTTGGTTGCTTTCTCGGCTTTGGTCATGTTGGGAGGTTACAGGTTGCAGGTTGCAAGGTACTGTTTGACTCCGTGACTCTCTGACTGCTTGACTTTAAAGAAGGCGGGGCCGCAGGTGCAAGGGGAGTTATAGAGAAGCAATGGGGGGGCTGGTTAATAATCGGTTTCCTTCGGTTGTTGTCTGAAAAAGCCAGATCAGCACATTGCACTGATCTGGCTTTAGGAACTGCCGGCTGGCCTCGTTGCTAGAAAGTGGCCTCCAGCGTAACTGATGAATCTGTGTCCATAACCATGACCCAGGTTATTTTCAGGTTTCCGTCGTAGAAAAAGCCATTGGACTGACTGTCGACGAGTTGGTCTTTACTTGAAAATCCGGTCAGCGATGTTCCCTGTAGGGTAATGCTGGTGGGAGGAGCAGTGCCTGGTAGCGCCACAAAATAGTAGGGTTCATTGGGCGTGAATTTGTCGTAAGTACGGTTAATGGTAATTCGCTGGCCGTTGAGGATTCCTTCATGGCTGATTTCCGTTAGTCGGTACGCTCCGGATGCTTCGGCCGCAGTGGTTGTTTCATCATCCTGGTACATCGTATAGGTACTGTTCTTACCAGGGTAAATTTGCAGCGTGACGGGGTTGATCTTTAGTTCTCCAATCCATTGCTCGAGTTCCCGGAGCGGGATGATCGCACCTTCCCGAACGTAAACGGGGACCAAGTCGAGTGGCACATTCCATTGTTGGGTGGTGCCGCCGGGCGTTGTGTCGCTTAATACAGTGGTATTGTCGTTAAATACATACCACTGGCTACCAGTCGGCAGGTAAACCGGACGTGAGTAGGTTCCATTTGTAACGACCGGGGCCACCAGAATGTCATTGCCAAGAAAGAATTGATCATCGCAGTGCTGATATACCTGAGGGTCGAAGGGGTCGTTGACGAAAAGTGCCCGGGCGATCGGGAGGCCATTTATTGTGTTCTGGTACATGGCATCGTAGAAAACCTGAATGAGGCGGTAACGGGTTTCGATGTACTTCCGGCAGTTGGTTGGTACGGGCTCTCCGTAGTTGTAGGGTTCCTGAAAATCCTTTGTGTATTTATCGTAATGGTTACGGTACCAGGGAAGAAAAGCTCCGCAAGTCATCCAACGCGTAAATAATTCGTATTCGGTGACACCACCGCCAACACTGCCACTACCGTTGGCAAAGCCGCCGATATCGCAGCCGGAAATTGGTTGTCCGCTCAGCCCGATGTTGAGCACTTCGGGAATATTGATCTGCAGAAAATCCCAGCTGGAGGCTGAGTCTCCCGTCCAAATTCCGGCGTAACGGTGCACCCCGGCGTAGCCACCTCGTGCAATGATGAAATTACGTTTTTTATAATTGTAGGTTCCAATAAAAGCATCACTGTTTTTCAGTTTGCTGATCCCGTCGTAGGTCGCCTTAATCAGGTTGATGGCAAAGTTGTTGTGGATCTTTGCGTTTGGCTCATAACTGCCGGTACGCGTGTCGTACATCATCAAATCCAGGGGCAGGGTCTTGTCCGGATAATTGTTGTCAAAGTTGGGCACTAGTGCGGGACAGGTCATGTCTTGCCAGATCATGTCAATACCGATAGATAGCAGGTATTCATATTGCTTACCCCACCATTCCTGTATGTCGGGATTTCCCATGTCTGAGTAAAAGCCATAGGTGCCTAAATCGTTATTTCCACACGGATGCCCCGGAGAAGGTGAATACTTCGCTACCAGGGGGCTGTTGCCGTATCCTTCGTTGGCAATAAATATATTAGGGTCTTCTCCCTGGTTGGCCCTGGTGTTATAGATGAAAGGTCTCCCTGTCCCGATTAAGGACACAAGCCTTTTTGGTGAAATAACGTTCAGCAAAAGGATCATCGTCCTCGATGATTTTCCAGGCAATCTTTAACTCAATGGCACCTGCTGTAGTCTCGTTCCCTGAGGGAAATTCTATGACTTTAGTACCGTCGTCTGAAAAGGCGATTTGCCCGTCAAAGTTGTACAACTCATTCTTGACCAGGTAAGAAAATTCGACTTCATTCATCCTTACCTCATAACGAACAATATTACCGTTTTGATCCCAGATAGGAGCTGAAAATGCTTGGTCTATTTCATCCGCTTCATCAGGTTTTACCAGATGGGAAAACTTACTGGTCCGGTAAAGAAGTTTGCAATCAGGAGATTGCCCCTTGGCAAAATCTGGGTATTCAAATTCTCCCCAGCTTAGAGGTTGGCTCCCGTCGGATTTGAAAACTTCATAGCTTTCTTTCCAGCTGTCCCAAATTGGGGCGCCTTCACCAGTTATTGATGAAGCCGGTACGCTGTCCACCTGTGGCCAGTTAAGCGCAATGAACAATTTCCACGAAAGATCTTCGAAGAGACGCTGAACCTGGTTGAAATCGCCAGCCTTTTCAAGGGCTGATTTCTCTGCAATGTTGACGTCGTATGGAGTCTCTGGGCTTAGCTCTTTCGTGCCTTGATGAACTTGTTGATCACAAGAACTGAAAACCACGGAGAATAGCAGCACCGATAAAATGAGTACCGGGAAAGCCTGAAGAAAACGAATTGGGGTGGGGTTTCTCATTAGTCGATTTATAAAATGAATCAATGGGCAAAGGAGGTTGGTCCTTTATGCCAATACTTGCATAATCGACTAAAACATTACTCGCAAAGTTGGACCTTTTTTTAGTAGGCCACAATGGGTATTAGTACGTGTTTGTACGGATAGGTGAAATTACGGTGCTATTTATACAGGGCTCGGCCACCCCAGGTGATTTTTGCTGGTCGCTTTTTGCGGCTCACTTCGTTAAATAGCCTCGCCAACACTATGGTGTTGCCTATGTTTTTTGCCTCGTGAGTCACAAAAATCGCCTCAGCAAAATTTCACCTCTGGTGACCGAGTCCAGTATACCTTAATTTTTGAACGACGGATATGATTAAATGCAGGACTTCAAATCGGGCGGGGCCGCAGGTGCGGGGAAAGGGTTTGGGGAGCAGGGCAGTGTAAGGGGGAGCACTTCTCAATGACGATACCGTCGCTTAACCCATTAATAAAATCCCCCCCAACTCCCGAATATCCCGAATCCGGTAAGTCTCCCCTAAATTCTTCCGGTCCGCAAAACCAGGGTGCCGCAGCCAGCAGGCGTCAAAGCCATAATCCAGCGCGCCTTTGACATCGGCGTTGGCATTGTCTCCGATGACGAGGACGGAGGATTTTTCCACCCCGTCCATCTGCGCGTAGGCGTGGTCCCAGAACCCGGCGTGTGGCTTCGCCACACCAATCTCGTCCGAAATCACGATGAATTCAAAGTATTCCCCCAAGCCCGTATTCGCCAACCGAGGCCGTTGCACTTCCTTCAGTCCGTTAGTTACCAGCCCTAATCTATACTTGTCCTTCACGTTGTCCAACAACGCAATTGCGCCGTCGAGCATATGCGTTGATTCCGACAGGTAGGTCCGGTAATCAAAAGAGAGCTCCTCCGCCGGGTGGTCCAGTCGGTAGTGTTCCAGCAACCGCTTGAAACGGATGGTCCGGAGCTGTTCCTTGGGTAAATACCCCGCTTCGTAGTCCGACCACGCCCGATGGTTGATGACCCGGTACTGGGCGAGTACTTCATCAGACCAGTCGATGTCGCGGTTCCGTAGCGTTCGCTCCAGGGCCGAGGCTTCGGCGGCACTGAAATCCCAGAGGGTGTTGTCTGCATCGAAGAGTAACCAGGTGTACTTCATAGTCAAAGAGTCAATAAGTCAGATAGTCAAAGAGTCAGATAGAGAGATGGCTTTTTGCAAAAGGCGGTAGCCGCCACGAGCGCTAGCGAGTATTGGTTCAGCTCGTTAGAGCTTTATACCACAGGCCTGCACTTTAGTGCTGGTAAGGCCATCCCCTAGCTCGGTAGAGTTTCCAAAAACGATGATTTGGCTTGAGTCCAATAGTCTGATGAGGCAAATAGTACCAATAGACCGATAGCACCAATTAAAGCTCCGCTTTAATCCCATCCGCCAATTCCTGCGCCCGTTCCTTAGTACCCGCCTCGGCATAAACCCGAACAATGGGCTCCGTGTTGGAGGCCCTCAGGTGGACCCACCCGTCGGAGAAGTCGAGTTTAAGGCCATCGATGTCGCTGGTGCGAACGTCGGGAAATTTGGTGCGGACACGGGCAAAGGCAGCGTCAAGATCGTAGGTCTTGTCGACTTCTTTTTTGTCCTTGATCATCTCGTAATGGGCGTAGCCATCACGTAATTCGTTGATGGTCTTGCCGGAAGTAGCCAGGTGGCTCAGTACGAGGGCCAGACCGATGAGGGAGTCGCGGCCGTAGTGCAGTTTAGGGTCAATGATGCCACCGTTGCCCTCGCCGCCAATGGCAGCGCCTACTTCCTTCATCTTTGCCACAACGTTGACTTCGCCCACGGCGGAGGCAAAGTAGTCCTGCCCGTGATGAGCGGCAATGTCGGCTGCAGCCCGGCTGCTGCTCATGTTAGAAACTACGGGGCCTGGGGTGTGGCGCAACACATAGTCGGCCACCGTTACCAGGGTGTATTCCTCGCCGATCCATCGGCCGCCGGGGCCAATCAGGGCAAGGCGGTCTACGTCGGGGTCAACGGCGATACCCAGGTCGGCATCTCCTGTTTTTAGGCGATCCATCAGATCTCCAAGGTGTTGGGGTAATGGTTCGGGGTTGTGGGCAAATTGTCCGTTCAACTCTCCGTTAATGACTTCGCAGGTAACGCCGAGTTCCCGGCACAATGGCGGAATGGAGATGGCGCCTACGCTGTTGACGGCGTCGAGGACCACCTTGAAGCCAGCCTTTCGGATGGCGGTAACGTTGACCAGCGGATGGTTCATTACGGTGTTGATGTGGTGCCGCAACGCAGTATCGTCGGTAGTGATCGTGCCAAGGTCATCGACGGAGCAGTAGGTGATGTCTCCTTCTGCGGCCATGGCCATCAGGTCGGCACCGGCTTCGGCGGAGATGAATTCGCCCTTGCTGTTCAGCAATTTCAGGGCGTTGTACTCTTTGGGGTTGTGGCTGGCGGAAAGGATGATGCCGCCTCCGGCCTGGTGCTGCACCACAGCCATTTCTACGGTGGGGGTGGTGGCAAAATCACAATCGATTACGTCGATGCCCAGGCATTGCAGGGTAGCGGCGGTTAGGGCGGAGACTACCGGCCCGCTGGGCCGGCCATCCCGGCCAATGACGACTTTGGCTGGTGCGCCGTTTTTCAACAGCCAGGCACCGTATCCGGCTACGTTGGCTACGATGTCTTCGGGGGTCAGGTTATCGCCGGCTTTGCCGCCGATGGTGCCGCGGAAGCCGGAAATTGATTTTTTGAGAGGCAAAGGGATTGGTCTTTTAGATTATTGGTCTATTGGGGGCGGCAGCTCGCTGCGCTTAAGGGCGAAGGTAAGGTTTCGGGTTGGGTTGACGTACTTTTGCCAACATGGAATTTAGGGTGATCGCAAGGACGGGCCTTACTACGGCTGAAGCCGCACTTGGGGTATAAAGTCCTTGCGGACTAAGTCGGGCCTTGCGATTGCCCTATCATGGAATCTAGGCATTCTTTGCTGCCTGATATTCCTGAAACCAGTTCAATAGTAAACCCTGATCTTTGAATTCTACCCCCTGAATATTGATTTCTAAACTATGACCATCGACCACACTATCTTCGATTTAATCAACCAGTCACTGGCCAATCCATTTTTTGATGCGGTCCTCCCCGTTTTTCGGGAAAAGACAACTTGGATTCCGCTTTACCTGGTTATGTTGGTTCTATTGTACAGGTCTTACGGCTGGAAGCGGACGCTGTGGCTAATGCTGTGCCTGGCGGCGGTCCTGACGGTAGCCGACCAGCTAGCCGCCTCGGTCCTGAAACCCTGGATCGGAAGGCTACGCCCCTGTGCCGAACCGACGATGGCCGACCATGCCCGCATTCTGGTGGGTTGTGGTGGCCGCTTCAGCTTCCCGTCTAATCATGCGACCAATCACTTTGCCGTGGCCATGGTGCTTAGCCTGACCTGGCTGCAACACCATGCCCGTGGCTGGCGGATCGGTATTTTTCTGTGGGCTGCGGCCATTTCGGTAGCGCAGGTATACGTCGGGAAACACTACCCGGGAGACATCCTTGCCGGGGCGCTGCTGGGGAGTGGCCTGGCCTGGGTGGGGGTGCTGCTGTACCGACGTTGGGCGGGTAAGGAGGCCATCTGAAAACCATAAAGCAAAAAGCATAAAGGCAACCATCATTCCTTTCCTTCCTTGCTCCTTTTACCCTTTTATAGCACCCGCGTCCGCGCCCAAAAAAAGTATTCAGGAGACAGTATTCAGGCATCAGGTACAGTAATCAGGTTTCAGTATGCTCAAGCCGTTGCTTAATACCTGCATGTCCTTAATGGTTACTCCAACGCCCCTTCTCTTTATGCATTAGTGGTTTCCTTTCCTTTATTCATAGAAGCCTCTGGCCCGTACAAGCTTAGTCCTAATCCGCTTGCGAAGGGATGCCGGTTTCAACACTTCTATCCCATCTCCAAAGCCAAGAATGAGCCGTTCGAGTTCAAAATTCAGGTGAAGGGATAAGCCGATGACAACACTGTGGTCTTTTTTTGTCTCCAAAATGTGTTGCGAATGATGGAAAGGCTTGGTCAGCACATACGGGGCGTTTTTTCGACTTATCCACAAATGGATTTCTGCCGGAGGGGAATTGTACACCGTTACGCCGAACGTATCCTTGTAGTAGGTAGAAGGGGAAAAGTCCCGGCGGTCGTATTCGATCTTCAGGTCAAGGTCAATGTGGCTGATTCGGTCCAGGGCCAGCGTCAGAATCGGTTCAGTGTCGTGCTTTCTTCCGATGATGAACCAACGATTATTGAACTCCTTGAGTATGTAACCATGAAACGTAAAAGTGTCGGGCTTACGGGCGGAAAAAGACTGGTAGGTCAGCTTCAGGGTGATGCGTTTCAGAATGGCTTGGTAAAGCGTATCGAGATGCTGTAACCCCTTTAGGTCTTCGTTTTTATCGAGGTGAATGATGGGGTCCTGGTCTTCCGCCTCCCGGTATATTTTGTCCTCTAATTTCTGGATGACACCATTGAGTTCGGTAAAGAGGGAGAAATCCTTGAATTGCCGCAGCATAACCATCGACTCCGAGAGGATGTCGAGGTCCGTTTCCGTGAGGGGAACCTCCGTTATGGTATACCCTGGCTCCGCGTAACGGTAATACTTTTTTTCGTACACCTCAATGGGGGCCAGGTATCCGAGTTTATCGCTGCGCATGAACTGAATGTCGAGCTGTACGGTTCTTTTGCTTACGTAAGTGTCTTTCCCTTCGTATTCGTACAGGGCGTCGGAACAGGCATCTATGAGGTCTGTTAGTGCCCATTTTCGGCCAGTATTTTGCAGGCACTTGTCGATGGTGCGGTAGCGGATCAGGGCGTTTTTGTTGGTGGGCATGGGGGGATTTGAACCATTAAGGCATTTAGGCTGCTTCGCAGCTTCGGCCATTAAGAGAATTAAAGGAGGGGAAAGGCAGGGGGGATTTCGCATCGATTAGTACAAAAGGGGCGTTGGATTTGAACCATTAAGGCATTGAGATGGCTTTAGCATTCTGAACCCTGAATCCTGACCCATGAATACTTTTTGGGCGCGGCCGCAGGTGCAAGAAACGGTTGAAGGCAAGGTGATAACAGGGTGAAACGCGCAGCGTTAAAAAAAACTCCACCATATGGGTAGGGGGTTAGCTACCGCTAGTTTACAACAAATATTTAACTACGCAAAACAATTGCGCACATCCCCGGATATCTTGCAGCATCAACAAAATAAACAACCCATGATTACCGGAAAAACCCTCGTCGATCTCGGCTATAAGCCCGGTGCCTGGTTCGCCACCGCCATTGCTTATACCAACGAACACCAGCTGGAAGGAAAAGCACTGACGGATTATCTGGACGCCAACGAGCCGCAAACCATCGACCCCTACGATGAGCCCCTGACGTACCACCGCAACCTGCGGGCAGAAACCGAAGACGAAGCCCAAAACGTAATCGACGTTTTTGCCACCATGGACGTACTGATGAAAACGCCAACCATAGTTGCCGGTGCGGTAATGCCCGATGCCTGCCCGACCGGCGGAAAAGGCCAGATTCCCGTCGGTGGGGTAGTGGTGACCAAAAATGCCATCCACCCATCGATGCACTCCGCTGATATCTGTTGCTCCGTGATGATGACCAACTTCGGTGCTGCTGACCCCAAGGCCATCCTCGATGCCGCCCATTCCATCACGCACTTTGGTGGTGGTGGCCGTGATCGACACGCAGAGTTCCCTTTGCCGAAGGATCTCCGCGAGCGGATGGCTGCCAACGACTTTCTGAACGACAATAAGGCGCGTTCCATGGCGTCCTCTCATCTGGGTACGCAGGGAGATGGCAACCACTTCCTGTACGTTGGTCGTTCCGAATCTACCGGTGATACCATCATGGTGACGCACCACGGGTCACGTGGCCCGGGCGCCTACCTGTACAAGAAGGGCATGAAGGTAGCCGAGGCCTTTCGCCGGGAGTTGTCTCCAAAGACCGATCCGAAGAATGCCTGGATTCCCTACACCGAGCCCGAAGGCAAGGAGTACTGGGAAGCCCTTCAGCTTATTCGCGAGTGGACGAAACTGAACCATACCGTTCTGCACGACGCTACGGCTAAGGCCGCTGCAGTAGGCATCGAAGACCGCTTCTGGAACGAGCACAACTTTGTGTTCAAAGACGGAGAAGACTTCTATCACGCCAAAGGTGCTACGCCGCTGGATGATAAGTTCGTCCCAGATTCCCAGGATGGTCTGCGCCTCATCCCGCTCAATATGGCCGAGCCCATCCTGATCGTTAAGGGAGAGACTACGGATACCAACCTGGGATTTGCGCCCCACGGTGCCGGCCGGAACGTTTCCCGAACGGCGCATAAGCGCAGCAAGGACGGCCAAACGGTTGACGCCATTTTCGCAGAAGAAACTGCCGGACTCGACGTTCGCTTCTTCTCCGGAGCAATCGACATCTCTGAATTGCCGTCTGCCTACAAGTCGGCCCAAAACGTCCAGGATCAGATGGAAGAATTCGGCCTTGGTGAGGTCGTTGACCGCATCATGCCATACGGATGTATTATGGCGGGCGATTGGCAGAAGGATGCGCCTTGGCGACGCCGCAGGCGTCGCTAGTGCTTTGTCAGGTCGATTCTGTCGTATTAACTGCTGGTGAATTTTGCCTGCTGGCAAGGCGCTTGAACCGGAGTTTAGCCGTAGCTAAATGAGGATTCAAGCAACGCAGCCAGCGGGTAAAAGACGCCGCAGTTA
>JBGCFZ010000392.1:0-4013 GCA_045110355.1 Lewinella sp.
GATAACAGCAGTATCTGGCGAGCCTGAGATGGACACGCAACGAATCTTAAATCAGCTGGGTAATATCTCCGGCAATTGCCTACTAGTGATCGATAATGCGGATGATCGCCTGCAACCCTATCGTGCGCATTTGCCCCGCGATTGGCAGGTGTTAATTACTTCGCGAGAAGCATTAGGCTTCTCTGCTGCTTTTGACCTCGATTTTTTGAGTGAAACGGATGCGGTAGCATTATTCTATGTGCATTATGATCACCAACCAGATGATGCCTTAGTACTAGAGATTGTAAAGACTGTCGAGTTTCACACCCTTACTATTGAGTTGTTGGCTAAAACAGCCGCCCGCAAGAAAAGAACTTTACCGCTCGATAAGCTATGGCAAAGCATCCAGCAAGGGGGACTGCAACTGGGGAAAGTCATCAATATTACCATTCCACACAGCCACCATGAAAATATCGAAAAGATATTTCCCTACCTGTGCTCCATTTTTGAGTTACAACACTTATCGGAACAGGAAAATGAGCTACTCAAGCAGTTCGTATGCCTTCCTCCCACCTTTCACGCTTTTGATGAGTTGAAGAACTTCTTACAAATTGAACAGGAGGAATCGGTTGAACAATTAGAGGATTCGCTACGACAACTAAAAGAAAAGGGCTGGCTACTGGCTGACCAGGCTGCTGATGCTTACAAAATGCACCGTATTGTTTTAGACGTGGTGCGCACCAAACTTCATATCGAAGAGCAGCATGTCGCTGAATTATTAGCACAACTCATCAAACTAACAGATTATCATGCTGGTCAAAACCCCGTTGAGAAGTTTCCATTAATTCCATATGGGAAGCATTTGTTAACTGTTATTGGTAGTGAATATTCAGAAAGTACAGGAAGACTTTACAACAATATTGGTTTGCTGTATCGGGACCAGGGGCGCTACGAGGAGGCATTGACCTTTTTCCAAAAAGCCATCGAGATATCAGAAGCGGTGCTGGACGCCAAGCATCCAGACTTGGCTATCTCCTACAACAATATTGGTTCGCTGTATCAGGACCAGGGGCGCTACGAGGAGGCATTGACCTTTTTCCAAAAAGCCATCGAGATCTTCGAAGCATCCCTAGGAAGAGAACATCCGCATACCCAAACAGTGAGGAGAAATCTGGAAGGGTTGAAAACCGAAATAAAAGAAGGGGAGTAGTATCCTTGATAAGCCTTTCGCCTCTGGGTAACATAATGCGAATGGGCTGAAGACTATTAGCTATACTGTTTCATCATCCCCCCACTTTCCCTCTCGTAACACTAGTCCTGTTATTTGGCAGCGTTCCAAAAATCTACTAAATTTGAAACACTACATAAGTAATGTTCTGCCCACATGCCAAGCTTTGATTTTGACATTTTCGACAGCCAAGGAAACCGTAAATACCTCACCTTACAAGAGCGGAAAGCCTATCTGGCAGCGATTGAGCACGCCCTTGCCAAACCGGGGGATCGTGAAAAGCGGACCTTCGCCCTGCTGCTTTATTACACTGGTTGTCGTCTTAGCGAAGGGCTGGGGGTAAACCATAACCATATCGACTACAGTAGCCGCGCAGTCACGTTCAGAACCTTGAAGCGGCGTAAACTTGTTTACCGGCAAGTGCCCGTCCCTAATTCCTTTCTGGTCAAACTTGATGATGTACATCACGTCAAAGACTTTCAGACCAGCCGGATTAAAAGCGACGGTAATCAGGCCATTTGGTCATTCGGCCGAACGACGGCCTGGCGCATCATTACTTCCGTCATGGCTGAAGCGGGAATTGAGGGCATTCAAGCCACGCCCAAAGGGTTGCGGCATAGCTTCGTGATTCAGCATCAGGCCCTGGGCACGCCGGTACAAATGATACAAAATTGGGCAGGCTGGGCTTCTTCGGCCATGATGGAAGTATATGGTCGGGCTTTGGGTAACGAAGCGCATCAGTTGGCTAGTAAATTATGGGAA
Source organism: Lewinella sp. (assembly GCA_045110355.1). Taxonomy (GTDB): domain Bacteria; phylum Bacteroidota; class Bacteroidia; order Chitinophagales; family Saprospiraceae; genus Neolewinella. The sequence continues at coordinate 1,970 of JBGCFZ010000392.1, forward strand.
GGGTAGAAGGGATACGGTAGGGCAATCGCAAGCCTCCCTTGCCAATCTTACCCCACTAGGGAGGGCCATTGCAAGCAATGCGCCTTATCGGGGAACGGCTGGCGCGTGATGTGTCGAGGGTGAGGCTCCGAGGCGCGCCGCTTCACCGCTTTCAGATTGGATGGACTTCGTTTCCACCGGAGATACGAAGCCCCAACCTGAAGATTCAGACCGGGGCTCAGTTGTCAGTTGTAGTCAGTTTTCAAAGTTCATCTTTGATCTTCTGCTATCTTCAGCATCGTTACGGATCGTCAGGATGAACACCTCCCCGGCTTTCTTCAAGACCTGGAAGATAATCTTGTAACTGAACGCTTTTCGGTAGTGTACCTCATCGTCTTCAGCATCTAAGTAAGGTGGATTGGAACCCGGTAAGTTCTCCAACTCTGCAGCTTGTTTAAGGATCTCTTTTTGTACAGCACTGGCTCGTTTATTGCCGTTTACCTGTTCCTCAAAGTTGTGGATTTGGCGTACTCTCCGACGGGCAAAGCCGGAGAACAACACGCGGAAGATTCTTCCTGCCACGTGGCAGATTCTTTTTTCATTTCCTCCAACGTCACATAGTCGCCACGCTCATAGTCGGCCATCGCCTCGGTCAGTTCGTCTTTCATTTCCTGACGAGTCATAGGCTTAAGGTGTTTAGCATATACCGCAGCCAGTTCTGCCTCAGTTTTTTCTTCGTCGGCCGCTTCCTGGATCACCTCAGGTTGCCAGGTCTTAAACAACGTTTCCGCCATTTCTGCCAGTGCATCAAGCATCTGCTCATTCGCTTGTTCGATGCGAAGGTGCAGCAGTTCTTTTTTCTGGATAGCGTCCATGATGGTAAGGTTTGGAGGTTGGTAATGTCTAAGCATAAAAATAACTATTTTCAAGATTTAAAAGTTGCCCAGCGGATGGGAACCTTTCCTCCACGAACCGCAACTCCGCAAGACTATTCTGTTGGGGCTTCTCCGTAGCGGGTACTTTTTTAAGCGCCATGAAGATTTGAACGTGGCTTAAATCCTGGCCATTTTCACCCCCCCGCCAACCGATACCGATGCCCCGGCATAGCGGCAATCACCCCCTTCATCTCCAGCATCAACAACATGCCCGCAAGTTTAGCCGGCGGGTGTTTGAGGGTAAGGTGCAGTTCATCAATTTCCACCCCCTCCCGGTCCTTCAGCTGTTCGATGACGGCCTGTTCGGCCGGGTCGAGGTCATCGAAGAGGCGTTGCTGCCTGCCAGCAACGTGGCCTTTCCAGCCCAGGAGGTCAACCACGTCCTGGGCCGATTCGATGAGGTGGGCCCGGCCACTTTTGATCAGTTGGTTGCAGCCTTCGGTGAGGGAGTCGCCGCCACGGCCGGGGCAGGCACCCACCTTGCGGCCCAGTTCGTGGGCCATCCGGGCCGTGATCATGGAGCCGCCGCGGGCGGCAGATTCAACCACGACGGTCAAATCCGACTGCATCGCCACAATCCGGTTGCGGGCGGGAAAATGATCTTTTTCCGGCGTCATCCAAAAGGGATAGGCAGTGAGCACGCCGCCGCCGTTTTCTGCCATTTTTCGGGCCGTCTTTTGGTGGGCCTGCGGATAAATCCGATCAAAGCCACTACCCATCACCGCCAGGGTGGGGAGCCCAACCTGCAGGCAGCGGCGGTGGGCGTAAACGTCGACACCGTAGGCGAGCCCGCTGACAATCAGGGGGCTGAAATCCGTCAGCGGATCTAGCAAACGGTCCACCTGCCGGGCACCGTTGGAACTCATTTCCCGGGTGCCGACTACGCCGACCGTCCGGGGGTTATTAAGATCGGCCTCTCCGTAATAGTAAAGGATGGGGGCGGCACCGGTAAAGGGCTGCAGGCGGGTAGGGTAGTCGTCGTCGAGGCAGCAGAGCAACTGCAGGCCGTAGCGATCAGCGTGTTCGAGAATGGCTTCGGCTTCGCGGAGGTGGCGTTCGTTGGCGGCGGCGAAGCCGGCCGCTATGCGTTCGGCAATGCCGTCTACCGCACACAGCTCCTGCGTCCGCGC
>JBGCFZ010000393.1:0-6272 GCA_045110355.1 Lewinella sp.
ATCCTCCGAGCTGAGTGGGCTGTGCCCCAAGAAAAACCTCAACCCACAAGGGCAAAACTCGGGGCATAGCCTGCTCGCCCTAAAAGAAAAAAACCTGAGGGCGAGTGGGCTGTGCCCCGAGAAATACCTCAACACTAAAGAGTAAAACTTGGGCACAGCCCACTACCCCTTTATGTAAGTCTCCAAAGTTAAGCATCTACGTACCCACAATGACTCCTTATGCGGCACCAACTACTCTTTACCTTCCTACTTTCATCAGCCGCTATTTTGAGTGGCCAATCCTTCGCCTTCCCAAAACCAACCAAACACATCTACGCCATCCCCGCTGCCACCGTGGAGCAACTCAGCAATTACGAGACCAACTTGAACGATCGCTCTGGTCTTGGCCTTCCCTACCCCGTAGCTACTGATAAGGCAAAGCTACCGCCAGGCCATTACCTCGAAGCCTTGCTGACGGGCGAACAGCTGACCTACACCTACTTTCACACCTACCGATACGACGTCGAAATCAACGCCGCCAATGGGAAGTTCCAGCTCCGCATTCATGATCCGGCGGGTCAGCCACGGGCAGATGCCATCGTTACGGCGGATGGCAAGAAGGTCCGTTACTCCAAAAAACACCAGGCCTACCGGCGGCGGGATTGGCGGATCGATGACCTGAAGATTATTGTTGATGCCGATACCCTCTTTTATCGGGTTGCCGAGGAGATTGATCGCAGTAGGTTCTCCAACGACATCCGGCACCTGCGGGGCATCGAGCCGTTTCGGACGATACAGAAGCCCTATTATTACGGCCGTAGCATCGTCAATGTGTTCAAGGACGGCATCGGACGATCGTACTGGCACTGGCCGAGAAACTACCCCCTCCAAAACACCATCCGCCGCCTTACCCACCCTAAACCCATCAGTGGCTACGTCACCACCAGCCAACCGAAGTACCGGCCGGGAGATACCCTTCGCATCAGCGCTTACCTTGCCTTGCCGAAGGGCCGCCCGGTGGGCGTCGACTCAGTCAACATGCTCATCCAAACGTCCGGGCGGGGCGCCAGCAAACGCTTCCGTACCCGGGTGGGGGGAAGCGAGAAGGGACGATATACCCACGTTATGGCCATTCCGTCAGATTGGCCGCTGGACCAGGATTACCGCGTCAGCTTCAGTTTTCCCGGAGGTAAGCAACGACATATTTCCCCTGGCATCAAGTTCAAGCTCCAGGATTACGAGCTGGCCGAATACGCCCTCACCACTGCCGTGACTAACGATGCCCGCCTGCCAGGCTCCGCCTGGCTAGACGTGAAGACCGAGGACATCAACGGACTTCCCCTGCCCAACGGCCAGATCAAGGTCACCGTCCAGCTGGACCAGTTCATCGCCAGCCGGGATTCGAACACCCTCATTTTGCCCGATACCCTGTACACCTACACCGAACCCACTGACAACCGCAAGGACCACCGGATCATCCTGCCCGACAGCCTGTTCCCCAAGGGACATTCGATAAAAATCAAGGTTCAGACGCAGTTGACGGGCCCTTCGGGGGAGTACAAAGAGGTCTTGAATTCATTCAACGTAGACCGCCGTTTCCCCTTCCTCCCCAAGCTGGAGGTAAGGAGAGACAGCCTTCAAGCGTTCCTTGCACCTGCGGCCCCGCCCAAAAAAGCCCTCCTGCAATCCATCGGCTCCCGCAAAGACACCGCCGTCCGGGAAATAACGCTTCCCCTCAACCTCGCCATCGACCACAACCTCAAAAAATACCGCCTGCTTTTTGGCGAGCAAAGCACTTATAAATCGTTGGCCGACCTGAGGCCAGTGACCGGTAATCCCGCTTATTGGTCACGCGACACCCTACTCCTGCGCTTCCCAAATCCGCACGCCCAGCCCCTCCGCTGGACACTCCACGCCGAGCAACGGACCCTCGCCTCCGGCAACCAGGACAGCACCGTCTTTATCCGTTCCGGCTTCGCCCCCGGCACTACCCTCCAGCTACACTACGCCTACCTCGCCGGTGGCGAGTGGCGGCACCAACGCAGCCAACTTACCACCCCACGTTATGACCTGCTGACGGAACACAAAAACGTGCTCGACCTGCAACTGACCCAACCGGCGAAGGTTACGCCCGGCGAAACCGTTCGCATTGCCCTGACGGCGACCGATCAAAAAGGCCGCCCAGCTTCGGGCGTACGCCTCTCCGCCGGCACCTTCAACGCCCGTTTCGACAAGACACCGGTGACCGCACCGACCTACAACAAACGTACCAGACGACGGCGCAAACGACAGGACTACCGCCGTCAGCCCTTCCAATTAAAGCGCTTTATCACCCCGCCCAGGTGGCTGGTCGAAGACTACGGTTTAGATACCGCACTGGCCTACCGCCTCCGCTACCCCGATGCAGCATTCACCTTCCAGCGGGACCTAGACACCCTGCTGCCAACGGGCGTACAGCACGCTCATTTTTCTCCCTTCATCGTCCGACACCACAAGCCAGTGACTATCCGGACCGTTTACGTCGACGACCGGTTGGTGTACTGGTGGCACCCCAACATTACCACGCCCTACAGCATTCCGGTTACCGCAGGCCATCGCAACGTCAGTCTGCGTATCGATGGGTACGTTTACCAAAAGAGATTATACTTCGAAAGTTGCCGCCAGCTGGTGCTCAGTTTTGATGCGGAACGATGGGTCTCGGCGGGCTGGACACGACGGGAAGTAAAAGCACCTACCGAAGCGGAGATCGACCGGATTCATGAGCGGGTGTTTGCTTTGTCTCACATGCGTACGAGCGGTGCCCTTCATTTTCGAGCAAGTTGGCGGAATATTATCCAATCCACCAATCGGGCAAATAATTCTGGCTGGTCGCCCATGGGACTGGCCTCCAATAATAACCTATTGAGGTTCTGGTTTCCCGAGGGCGACAGTGTGGAATTCCGGTTCGAGCCCCAGGTAACTTATCGGGTCAGTAAGGAACGGGATCGTTTGTATCCTCTGGAAAGAGAAACAATTGAAAGCTTTCAAAAAATCCCTGCGGGCAGCGGGCCACGCGCGCCGGGGCTTCCCCAATATGCTTATCAGGTACCAAAACGAGTGGAGCCTCCGCGCTACATTTCACAGGCCAGTCGGCTCCCCAGGATACTGCCGATGGAGCCCGTTTCGAGGCTACAATTCCACCATTTACCCATTGAGTTAAGCAAAGTCATCCTTGCGCCAGCTAAAACCGATAAATTCTATTATGCTGACCGCAGTAACCCCAACCGTGTTTATCCCGGCGCGTACGACGTACTCTATCATTTCCGCAACGACTCTGTTTTCCACCAACTGGTCGAACTTGGAGAGGACAGTCTCACCCTACTAACCTTCCATCGGGCGGACGTCAAGCATTTCAATAATTTCGATCGTTTTGAAGGCTACTCACTGAATAAACCTCCCAAAGCACCAAAGCCCGAGGTGATGTACGTGGAGCGGGTATTTGCCGGGGACCAGATGAGTGGTGTAGTAATGGATGATGAAGGACTTCCCTTGATTGGTGTCTCCATCTTGATTGAAGGGACAACCGTTGGCACGGTCTCTGATTTAGACGGCAGGTTTAGCCTGGAGGTACCAGTAGGAAACTTTCAGCTGGCTTTCAGCTATACGGGTTATGCGACACAAAAACTACCCGCCACGGATACCCAGTTTCCGGTTTCTCCCTTTGAGATAACGATGGAGGAATCTGCTGCGATGTTAGAGGAGGTTGTTGTGGTAGGTTATTCGGTGCCACTGATGCAGCAAGACAATACTACCTCCGGACGGATCCTTTCTTCAGAGGAAATTAGCAACCTGCCAAGAAGGGACATTAATAGTATTGCATCGATCACCGCCGGGGCGACCAGTACTGATGAAGCAGCAGCCATCAACGTACGCGGCTCCCGGAGTAATGCGACCGACTATTACATAGATGGGGTACGCGTAGGGACACCCGGTGCAGCGACAAATATTACCATTCGAGGGATCAGCAGCCTTGGTCTAGACAATCCACTTTACATCGTTGATGGCATTCCGGTGGAGAACATTGACGACCTGACCGAAGCACAAATAGCGACCGTCAACGTACTTAAAGACGCCTCGGCCACCGCCATTTACGGGGCACGCGGTGCCAATGGGGTGGTGCTGATATCCACGAAAGGTGCCGCTTCCGGCACACTTGGTGGTAACCTCCCCCCAGCAGCCATTCGCGAAAGCTTCTCCGACTACGCCGCCTTTATTCCAGAGCTGCAAACCGACCACGAAGGCAAAGCCGTGTTCGACATCACCTTCCCCGACGACATTACGGCCTGGAACACCTTCGCCGTGGGGCAGGACCGCAAGCGCAGGATCGGCTTCACGCTGGCGCAAACCAATGCCTTTTTGCCCTTACAAGCCCAGCTTTATTTACCACGTTTCCTGGTAGAAGGTGACCGGGCAGAAGCGGCTACGTTGGCGATCAATCGCGAGGAAGAAGAACAGAATGTGCGACTTACCTTCTCAGGAGGAAAGGAGGCGGCGCGGACGCAGGATGCAAGGCTGGGCAGTTCCATCGAGGAACGGTACCCCATCGAAGCAGCCGTTGATGCGGACAGTATGACTTACCAGTTCACGGTACAAGCAATGGATGGTGACCAGGTCTCCGACGGGGAACGCCGGTCTGTACCCGTTTATCCCAAAGGCACGGAGACCGTCAGTGGAGAACTGCTGATGCTGACGGGCCAGACCACCCAGTTGCCCGACGCGTTCATCCGCCCCGAGCGTGGTCCGGTGACCCTACGGTTGCCCGGCAACCGGCTCCAACAATTGCTCAATGACCTCCACCACATCGTTGATTATCCCTACGCTTGTACGGAGCAGACGGCTAGTCGGTTGATTGGGTTATTGCAGCTTAGTACCATTCGCAAGGCCGAAGGCAAGGACTTCGAGCAGGCAGAGGACATCCCCAAAATGATCCTCCGCCTAGAAAAGCTGCATCGGCCCGACGGAGGGTTTGGCTGGTGGGGTTCTTCGCAGTCGTCCACGCCCTGGATCAGCCTGCATGTTTACCGCGCGCTGGCCATGGCGGAAGGCGCTGGCCATACCGTCGCCGACCTTACGCCGATTCGTCGTCACCTCCTTGGTCGGGTGGCAGAGCTGCCTGCTCGTGATCAGCTACAAATCCTGCTGGCGATGGCCGAGGAGGACAATCCCCCCACCGACGCGGAGATGGTTAGAATCGACACCTTCTCTGCCCCCAACGATTATGAACTGCTGGCCGTAAGCCGGCTTCGCCAGCTGCGTGGAGACACGGTTGATGTGCAACGGTTGCTCGATAGTTCCACCACCCATGCCGCCCTTGGCCGGTACTGGGGAAGACGTGGTTTCTACTTCTACCGCCAGCCACTTGATGGTCGCCTGGCCTGCAACTTGCTGGCGCAACGCATCCTCTCCGCTGCCGGCCGCAAGCAGGAAGCTGCCGAGACCGTCAACTATCTACTCGGCCAATCTGCTGCGCGTAACCGGCCGGGCAACGTGCCACTGCTGGGTACCAACACCCTGGAATCTGCCCGTTTGTTGGCGGAGTTGTTCCCGGCGCTGTTGGCCGAGAACGATGCTTTAGCTCCGCCGGTGGTCACGCTAAACACCGGTGGCGAAACAACTCGGGTAACGGACTTTCCCTACGAAACCGTGGTGCCTACTACGGCCGTTGCCGACCTGCGTTTGCAACGAGCGGGCAGTGGCCCGCTGCCGGTAGCGCTGTACCAGCGCTGGTTCGAGACCGAGCCTACGGTGAAGGACGATGGCTTCCGCATTACCAGTCAGTTGACCGACGCGCGTGGCCGGCCGCTCGATCAATTGACGCAGGGCACCACGGCCTACCTGGAAGTAACCGTCACCAGTACCTCCGACGCGGACTACGTGCTGGTGGAAATCCCCATACCTGCGGGCTGCAGCTATGCCGATCGCAACGAACGCCGCGGCCCCTTTGCCGTACACCGAGAGTACCGGCGGGATCGGGTGGCCGTTTTCTGCGACCGGTTGCCGGCTGGGACGTATACTTACAAGGTCGCGCTGGCGCCTCGTTTTTCTGGTACTTATACGTTGAATCCGGCGCGGGCGGAGATGCAGTATTTGGCGGTGGTTAATGGGAATGGGGGGATTGGGGAGGTGGAAGTCAAGGAAGGAAAAAAGTAGCGTGGAGAAGGAAGAACAACTATATCATTTGCAGATACCAAACTTATGTTACACTGCACTAGTTACAGTGTAAATTAAGTTTTATGGTATTTCTCCGTACGGGT
>JBGCFZ010000394.1:0-10024 GCA_045110355.1 Lewinella sp.
TGGGTGCTTACACCATCGGGACCATCGGCCATGCCGATAAGATAGACTACCTGAAACAAGAGGGCTACGACGATTGGATCGTCCGAAACAAACGCTCCTTCAAGAATGACCTGCAGCGGGCGCTCGGGGAGCGGGAACTCCACCTGATCATGGAATGTATAGGTGGGAAGATTTTCTCCGTTGGCTTCGAAGCTCTGGCACCGATGGGCCGAAGTATTGTTTACGGTGCGGCGCGCTACGGGTCAGTGGGTAACCGCCCGAACTATCCACGGTTGCTGTGGCAGTACCTGACCCGCCCGAAGATTGATCCGCAAAACCTGCCCGAGAGCAATAAATCTGTCATGGGCTTCAACCTCATATGGTTGTACGAGCGGGCGGAGCTGATGCACGATATCCTGAAGGAACTGACGGCGCTCGACGTTGGCCGACCAAACGTTGGCCACCGCTTTCCGTTTGCGGAATTGCCTGCAGCAATAAGGATGTTCCAAGGAGGGAAGACGGTCGGGAAGGTAGTGGTGGAGGTGAGATGATATACCTAAGTCAAAGTTTAAGAATTGAACCGTTTCCGAGCGAAGCAACCAATTAGGCGACCATCATTATTTTCTCTTCGGTAATCACCAAATAAAAGCGGAAGCAATCCCTACCAATGTCACTAACGACGAAGTCTAACAAACCGCTTAGGGCAGCTATCGGCTCCCGGGCTTCACTCCTTAACAAAAACCATACAATGCTGCCAGGGCAAATTGGCGATATTCTCCCGCAACCGCAGCCCAACCGACTTCATCTCCCGCACAGCCTGTTTTTCCGACATTTTGTGCAACAGCTTGATCGGCACCTCAGGGTCCTCCATCCGGTACTCCAGCAAGACGAAGCGACCACCCGGTTTTAGTGCCTTGACGATTTCATCCATTACCTCCCGCGGATGAGATAGTTCATGATATACATCTACCATGATGACCAGGTCGACCGAGTTCTCGGCCAACTGAGGACTGGTTTCGGTACCCTGAACCAATGCTACGTTCTTGATGCCCTCCTGCGATATCTTTTTGCGCATGATGGACAACATCTCCGGCTGCAAATCCACGGCATAGACTTTGCCTTCGGGTACCTGCCTGGCCATCCTGAACGCATAGTACCCCGAACCAGCTCCTATATCCGCAATATGCTCGTCAGGTTGAATTCCCATGTTTTCGATGGCCTGACTAACGTTCTCCTCGCGTTCGCGCTCCGGACGCTCCAGCCAACTGGCAGCCAGGTGGCCCATTACGTAGCTGATTTCCCGGCCCTGATAGTACTTTCCGGTGCCGTTCCGGGAAGGTGATTGATAGGTGTAAGGCGTATCCTCCACCTGTGCGGGTTGAGATTGTTGGGCACCGCAACCGGTGAAGACCGGTAAAAAAAACAGAAGGATCAGGAGGCGAATGGGCATACTATTTTTTTAGTGAACTGGTTTAAACCGTTCAATTGTAAAAATGAGACGGGCCAGGGCCCGATTTGTTTTCAAAAAATCAGAATATCGGGGCCGGAGCTATCCGGCTTTAGCCGAGTGGCGCTCCCCCAGCCTGTCAACCTCCCCTGCACCTGCGGCCGCGCCCTCCTATTAATGTCCTACTTTTGGCGCGAACGCAGGTGCGGGAAACCTTTTTTCAAGGAGCAAGGGACAGCAGAAAACTAACTGGGCACTCCATCAGGGCAATCGCAAGCTCATTTACCCCCCTCCCCAACCCCTCCCCACGGGGGCAGGGCTAATGAAAACGCCATGCGTTTTTATGGGAAAGCGCCTACTAACCTAGTGAGCGATGGCCCTGGGTACTCAGTCAAATAAATCCCTGAAGCATCAATTTAGTCGTAAATTAATGGCAAAAAAAAGCAATGGGAGGAGACCAAAAAGCCTTGTTAAACGCTGCTGAAGCTGGTGACCTGGAAACGGTAAAATATTACCTACGCCAAGGCATCGATCCAAATCAGGAGCATCCGGAAGCAATGACCACCCCCCTTATGGAAAGCGTCCGGAGTGGGCAACTGGCAGTAGTCGACTACCTGCTCAATCATGGTGCAGACGCACAGAAGCCTTCCGGCTTCGAAATGGTGACGCCGCTAAAACTAGCTCAATTAACTAAACAGCCAGCCATGATTGAGTTGCTGAAACAATACCAGCCGAAACGGAGCTGGTTACGATTCTTTCCGTTTTTCAAATAGTGATTGAGCAGCTACACGTCCGAATGAACTCAGGAAAATCGTTAGAATAATCAGATTCGATTGCCCTACGAATAAAATTCGCAGTGGACCCAAAACGCCAATTTCCCTGTATATTCCCACATCCTAACCAAAAAACCACCCACGTGCTACGTACCTCTACAATTTTCCTACTGTTTTTTCTCACCTTCAGCCTAACCGCCCAAGAAAAAGACAAGGACAAAGACGCCCGCTACGAGGCGGGCTGGAACAGTCTCTCCTTCCGCTCGATCGGCCCGGCCTTCACCTCCGGGCGAATTGCTGACTTCGCCGTTAACCCGGACAACCCCAGCGAATTCTACGTCGCTACCGCCGCCGGCGGTGTCTGGAAAACCACCAACAAAGGGCTCAATTTCAAGCCCGTTTTCGACCGCCAGGGATCTTATTCCATCGGCGTGGTGGAGATGGACCCGAACAACCACAACGTCGTTTGGGTAGGCACCGGCGAGAACAACAACCAGCGCAGCGTGGCCTATGGCGACGGTATCTACAAAAGCGTGGATGGCGGTAAAAGCTGGAAGCACAAGGGCCTCAAAAATTCCGAACACATCGGCATGATCGCCGTAGACCCCAGAAACAGCGACGTGGTGTACGTCGCCGCCACCGGCCCCGTCTGGAGCTCCGGAGGAGATCGTGGCCTTTACAAAACCACCGACGGTGGGGAGAACTGGGAGAAGATCCTGGACATCAGCATCCACACCGGCATCCACGAGGTGCACCTCGACCCGCGTGACCCAGACCTGGTCTACGCCGTGGCGCACCAGCGCCGCCGGCACGTATTCACCTACATCAGTGGCGGACCGGAATCGGCCGTCTATAAATCAACCGACGGCGGAGCAAATTTCCGTAAGGTAATGAAGGGAATGCCAGGGGGCGACGTTGGCCGAATCGGCCTCGACGTCTCCCCGGTAAACCCCGACGTGGTCTACGCCGTCGTCGAAGCCCAGACGGGTAAGGGCGGTTTTTACCGCTCTACCGACCGGGGAGAAAGCTGGGAAAAAAGGAGCAAATACAGCTCCAGCGGCAACTACTATCAGGAAGTGATCGCTGATCCGGTCGACGTAGACCGCGTCTACGTCATGAACACCTTCGCCGCCGTCAGTACCGACGGCGGTAAGAACTTCGGTAACGTTGGCGAGAAGAACAAGCACATCGATAACCACGCGCTGTGGATCAACCCCCACAACCCCAACTACCTGCTCAACGGCAACGATGGTGGTGTCTACGAATCATGGGACAGAGGTAAAACCTGGCGCTTCTTCCCCAACTTGCCGGTGACCCAGTTCTATAAAGTAGCCGTGGACAACGACTACCCCTTCTACAACGTCTACGGCGGCACGCAGGACAACTTCAGTTTTGGCGGCCCGAGCAGGACCACCGAAACCACCGGTATTTCTAACCGCAATTGGTTCGTCACCACGCTCGGTGATGGGTTTGAGCCACACGTAGACCCTACCAACCCGAACATCGTTTACAGCCAGTCGCAGTACGGTAACCTGAGCCGATTCGACCGCGCTACGGGAGAGACCACCAACATCGTCCCCCAGCCTCCCAAAGGCGACTACTCCTACAACTGGAACTGGGACTCTCCCCTACTCGTCAGCAGCCATGACCCCAAGCGGGTGTACTACGCTTCGGACCGCGTTCACCGTTCCGACGATCGCGGCCAATCATGGATGGAAGCCAGTGGGGACCTTACCCGTCAGATCGACCGTAACAAACTCAAGGTAATGGGCAAAGTTTGGCCAATGGATGCCGTAGCCAAGAACGTGTCTACTACGCCCTACGGCAACATCGTTGCCCTGGCGGAGTCTCCCCTCAACGAAAACCTGCTGTACGCCGGTACGGACGACGGCCTCGTCCACGTCACCACCGACGGCGGTAAAAACTGGACGGAATACGCCTCCTTCCCAGGTGTTCCGGATACGACTTACGTTAACGAAATCATTGCCTCAGCCCACGACGAAAACGTAGTTTATGTCGCCTTCAACGACCATAAGCGTGGCAACTTCAAGCCTTACTTGGTGAAGAGTACCAACCAGGGGAAGAAGTGGAAATCCATCGCCGCCAATCTCCCAGAGCGTGGCTCCGTCTACGCAATTGCCGAAGACCCGAAAGTGGCCGACTTGCTGTTCGTAGGCACCGAATTCAGTTGCTTCGCCACCGTTGATGGTGGAAAGTACTGGCGAAAACTCAGTAGTGGTTTGCCGACGGTAGCAGTACGCGACATCAATATTCAGGAAAGAGAAAACGACTTGGTGATTGCCACCTTTGGCCGTGGCTTCTACATTATGGATGATTACTCCGCCCTCCGTGAACTGACGGAGGAAGTCATGGAAGAAGAAGCGCACCTGTTCAGCGTACGGGATGCCTTCCAGTACTTGCCCTACAGCCCAATTGCAGCGAGTAACACGATCTCCTGGCTTGGCCCCAAAGGCTTCCAGGGAGAGACCTACTACCTGGGGGACAACCCTAAGTTTGGTGCAGCCTTCACCTATTTCTTTAAGGAAGGTTATAAATCTCAGGAAGACATCCGGGAAGAAGATGAGAAGGAACGGCGTAAGGACGGCGAAGACGTCTTCTACCCTACCTATGATCAGCTCTCCGCCGAAGGTGAGCAGGAGGCAGCGTTCCTGATCTTTACCGTTCGCGATGCGAACGGGGAGGTAGTTGACGAAGTCCGTTCCAGTCCTCGCAAAGGCATCAACCGCGTACACTGGGACCTCAAATACCCGGACATCGACAACGTGAATACGCGCAAGGGTGATCCGACGAGTAACCTCTCTTCCGGCATCATGGTCCTACCTGGCAACTACACCGTGGAATTGGCTAAGAACGTTGATGGTACTACCACCAAGTTGGCTGGCCCCGTCTCCTTCAAGGTCAAAGACCTGGAGCAGCGTACGCTTCCTTCGGCCGACCCCGCCGCCATGCTTGCCTACCATCGTGAGCTGACCAACCTTTCCAAAACGTCCAATGCCATCCGCAGCACCTACAACGAACTGGACGAACGATTGAATTACTACCGGGCTGCCCTCCGCCTGGTGGACGACACAACGCTGGCCGGTAAAGTTGACGCGCTGGCGGACAAGCTTAAGGCGGTGCGCATTCAACTTTACGGTGACCCGATCAAACGACAGCTGGAAATCGATCAGGCGCCTTCGATTAGCAACCGCATAAATACGGCCATTTATACGGGGATGTCTTCCCTCTCCGACCCGACAAAGACTTCCGCCATGGTTAAGGCCGTTGCGGAGGAGCAGCTTGGGCCGGTGATGTCGGCACTGGACGACATCATCAGAGAGGATGTTCCAATCATTGATGCCGTACTGAGTGGTGCGGGTGCACCGTGGACACCAGGACGGGGACTAAGAACCGGAAAGGAATAAGCTGGTCTACTCGTTGCGTCCACTTTCGGCCGGCTGTATCGGAAAGATCCAGCAGCTAAACGCCAGGAGTAAGCGCTTCACTTACCGTCCAGTTTTCTTGAGTCGCAACTATTTTCTGGGCGCGGACGCAGGTGCCATGAACGGTGTAAATAGCAAGGTTCAGCGGCTAGCCAGCCTTAGGCTGGTCGACAGTGAATTACACTGCACTAGTGCGTAGCCAACCATCCCCGTTCCACCTGCGTCAACACACGGTCATAGATCCGGACATCGTCTACGACGCCTTTTAGCAGGGGCGTCTTTTCGCCCTGGCGGTACATCCCGCCCAACAGCACACCCGTCGTCCGATCATTATTGTTACGACCGAAGGCGACGCTGCCGTCAAGGACGCCGTTGAGATAGACCATCAGTGTAGTTCCGTCGTAGGCGGCAGCGATGTGGACGTATTCTCCGTAGGGAATCGCGGTGTCTCCGGCCAGGGACCAGGGAACGTTGTGGCGGTAGGACCGCACTCGGCCGTCGCGGTTAATGGCGAAGTACCAGCCAGCGTTGACTCCGTCGTCAAATTTGGACATGATCATGTTGTTTTCTCCGTCGCCCCGGTCTTCCATTTTCACCCAGGCGGTCATGGTATAGGGTGTTTGATTGGCCATCACCAGGATATCTCCCGTACCGTAGTCGATGAGGTCATCGATACCGTCGAAGGCGTAGGCTTCGTTGGCCACGCCGTGGCGGTCGGTAGTAAGGGTGGCTCCGGTAACGGCACCGGACAAGCCACCGGCTACGTCGCTGGCGTTGCCAGCGAAAGGGGCGTGAAATACCAGTCCATCGGACAGGGAGGCCAATTCTGGGTCAGGCATCGGTTGTACGGGCTCTTCGGTATCATCACAGGCCGAGATCAGTAGGACGGCAAAAAGGGCCAGAAGGGAAAGGAAGTTTTTCATCGGAATGATGGATTTATGTGGTAAAAAAACCAGCGCACCCTTGCCTCTATCAGGCAGCGGGTAGCACCTTGATTAGATGACCACAAAACTGGTACGAAAGCTTCCTGCCCTACAACTTCAGGAACCGGACAATTACCAGACAGGTACTCAGAATCAGTGATTATGCGGTAAATTCGAGGGCCAAACTTCAAACTACCAGCAATCAAATGAAGCGTAGTAGACATCGAACCCCAACAGTTTTAAAGTGACGGGAGACGGGAAGCCTTCCTTCCGGCATTATTCTTCCTACTGATATTCCTTTTTGTCCCACTGGCCCATGGCCACACCCAGGTAACCATCGGTATAAAGGGAGGTGGCACCATTGCCACCGTGAACGAAACTCCTACACTGGCCAACATTACCGAAACGGGTAGCCTTAGCTCCCTTACCGGAGGCGTTTTCTTTGAGTTTGGTGAAGGTTTTGCTGCCATACGGCCGGAGGTGTTGCTACAGCGACGGGGATATGATTACACCCTGGCCGATATTGACTCTACTTTTCTGGAGCAATTCAACTACCTCGACATCCCAGTCACCCTGCGCCTCCGGCTCGGCAAGCCAACCTTCCGCTTTTATCTCGAAGGCGGTGCCAGCCTCGGCTTCGTCCTCGACGGAATCCGTCGCGCCAGCGCCGATGGCAACAGTGTGGAGACCGATCTGCTCGCCAACGGGCTCACGGGCCAAACAACGGGAGAAAGCCGAGGTTACGACGTCATGGGTATTATTGGCGGCGGCCTCGAACTTAAACTCGGGCCGGGCCGCCTCAGCTTCGGCGGCCGTTATAATGTTGACCTAAATGACTTGTATGATTTTAAAGACCAAAGTGCTCCGCCGAACTGGGAAGAAGTCCGGTGGCGGAGCTTCGATTTTACTTTGGGGTATGGGCTTACGTTGGACTTTTTTTAGGTCACCTTTCAGGAGAGACCAATATCTATTTTCTCCTACTGCTAACCATTGGGTTGGAGATGGTGGTTAATACTTTTTTTTACTGGGTGTAAACGCAAAAAGCCGCTCCCAAGGGAGCGGCTTAAGCGGTCTGGACGGAATTTATATAAATTTTTTGGGTGCATTTTTTTAAATATTCCTTTATTTGATTAAACATATTAAAGCTAAAGTTAACAGCACTACATTGTAATAACCAATGAGCTCGATGCTTTACTCAAAGAAGCGATTGAATATTCAATCGCTACGGAAACAGGAAAAGATATGTTGAAGCAAGCCTGCTGCGCAAAAGGCGTTGTGGGTAAATGGCACCTTGGTCTCGGCGATGGCACCCTGGACAGGAACGAAAAGATTGCCCCTGGCCCTCTGGAAATTGGTTTCGATTATTGCTACCTCATTCCCGCAACCGGTGACCAGGTGCCCACCGTTTACATCGAAGACCATAGCATCTCCGGTCTGGAACCAGATGGTCCCCTCCACATCAGCTACGGTGCCGAGATCGGTGATGAGCCGACTGGTAGAGAAAACCCCGAGCTACTCCTCTACCTGGGCGACGACCAGCGCTCCAGTAGCATTGTTAATGGTATTAGCCGCATTGGCTTGGTTTACAATACGCTTTTCGAGGAGAATGAGGAACATACTTTTGGATTCGATCATCTAACATCTTATCCAATAAATGCTAATGGCCGACCAATGGCGCACAAAAACCCTTTGTAGTAGCCACTATTCATTATGTTTATGAACACTCAAGAAACCCATATGTTTTCAACTCCTCCCCATTCACAGGTATATCCTACCCCAATTTTTGGCCGTCATCTATGGTTGATTTTACTGCTGCTTTTCAGTTTTTCCTGCCAGGAGCGAGAGCCGGCGGAGGAATTGGAAGCCGTTAATAATGTAACTGCAAGAGATAATGGGAACCGTGGTAATGCAGCGGATATTGAAGTGAACTTCACCCAAAGATCCAATACATCCACGATCGGGCTGTATCGGATATTTATCTTGAAATCGGTGGAGGTATCCACTCAGGACCTCCCCTTCCTTCAATCCCTTTCGGGAGTGCATTACACGGAAGTAGCCCCTGAGGATATTTTTCCACTGCAAGGGAAATTTCTCCCGGAGCAAATGGTGGATACCGATGGTGATCAGATCAGGACTGGAATTAGTTATCGGGCAGCAGTAGTTGCAATACCGGCTAATTCCGACGAGTGGAGCCCATCATTGGCGTTTAGTGAAGACCTCGTGCTTACCCAGAACAACCTGGTTCGACCCTACTCGGGACGCTTGGACACGGGGGTCGGCAGTCTGACCATAAACGACCAGGGTATGCTGGCTATGTGCTCATACGATATTCTTGCAGACCTACAGGGCGGCGCCGGGGAGGAGCAATCACCGATCTATATCTTTAATCTAAATTCGGTACCATCTTCTAGTAGCCCTGATCAAACATTCAGTTTTTTGGGTGGTAGTGCTATTGATAGTCAGGGCAATCTCTACGTGGCCAACACCAGTCAGGGGGAAATACTAAAAATATCTCCTGATAATACTATTGATACACTGCAACACACCGGTACAAATCTTATCAAACCTGACGGAATTTTTATCAATGCCGAGGATCACATTTTTGTTGCGGATCGTAGCAATGGCGCGGTGATCAGGATCACACCAGACGGTACTTCGACGAGATTAACTACAGTAGAATCTGGGATCAGAGGCATTACTGGAGACGAAGCCGGGAATCTTTACGTGACCGTCAACCGGGAAGCAGGAAAAGTGATGAAGATTGCACCCGACGGTTTCATTACTACATTTGCTCAAATTCCCACCTTTGTCCCAAGCGATTACCAGTTGCCGTTCATTATGTGGGTAGGCTATCTAACGTACCACCAGGGAGAGCTGTACGTGGCCGGTACATCAACCCATCGTATTTACAAGGTTGATGGCAATGGCACAGTCACGGTATTTGCCGGTTCAGGCCATCGCTTACGGCCTAGTGGTGATGCCCTTACCGCTAATTTCAATCGCCCGATGGGCCTAGCCTTCTCCCCTGACGGCACGCGCCTGTTTGTTAGTGGATGCATGGACACTGCGCCAAGTCACGTGCAGGCTTCAAAGCCTGCGAGGATTTATCAGATTGAGATTAATTAGCGGAAAGAATTATTGTTCAGTATGGCGTCTCCCCTAAAAAGCGCATCATTTACAGCTACATGAGGTAGAAACATTGGGGATTGATTACGAACAATCTCAGTCCCTAAATCTTCAACAAATCGGATTGTTGTATCATGCCCCCCTTGTCATTCCATTCTCCTTCTTGTTTAAGTGTGACCAACGGGAACAGCCCCGTGCTTGAAACCTTGGCAAGCGCCGAGCGTCACATCAAACCGCCAATGAGCGGGTGACGGGCGTACGTAAGACAAAATCTCCAAGGAACAGTGCCGTTGAAAACGGGCATCACCCCAACACGATTAAGCGGGCAGGGGG
>JBGCFZ010000395.1:0-2739 GCA_045110355.1 Lewinella sp.
GCGCTGGCCGGTGCTGCTTGCAGCAGCGCTCGAAGCCCGGAACGGCACCGTTCCTAACACTCCTGAAGTGGACGTCGACATCGTTGCCGTTAACGGTTGGACCACCAGAAACCTCATCAACGGCATTGAAGCCGGACGCGATGAACTGCTGCCCGAATATGATCTGGTGTCTCTACTCATCGGCGTCAACAACCAATATCAAGGCCGTTCTACAGCCGAATACCAAACCGAATTTGAGGAACTCCTGAATACCGCTATTGCCTATGCAGGAGGCCAAAAGGAAAAGGTTTTTGTCGTATCCATTCCTGATTACGCCTACACGCCTTCCGGTGAAGGCCGGGAGGACATTTCAACAGCGTTGATCCAGTTCAACAGCATTGGTAAGAGTATTGCTGAGCAGTACGAGGTCCCCTTCTACAACATTACCCCCATTTCTCAACAAGGTCTTGAAACACCAACACTGGTGGCTACCGATAATTTACATCCAAGTGGTCAGCAATACCGACGATGGGTGGAAGAAGTACTGGCTGACCCCGTTTGGGAATTAGTGAATGCCGGGCAGTAATCAGCGAGACAATTCAAGGTCACCAACCCTTGTCTTCCGGCCGGGGTATACCTGAAGTGCTTTTTCCAAACAGTCCATTGCCTTTTCCAGGTCATCCACGTTGAGTACGTAGGCGATGCGGCACTCCTGTTTACCAAGGCCCGGGGTAGCGTAAAAGCCAGGGCCAGGAGAGAGCATTACCGTAGCGCCTTCGTGTTCGAAATCCTCGAGTAACCAACGGCAAAAGTCTTCGCTGTCTGAGATCGGAAACCGCGCAAAACAGTAAAAAGCTCCCCCGGGTGAATAACTGAACACCCCGGGCATGGCCTGCAGGCGGCGGTAGACGGTATCTCGTCGGTTGCGGTAATCTTCTTTAACGCCGTCCAGGTAGGCAGTGTCGTCTTGCAGCATACATTCCGAGAGCATTTGCCCCAGGCCGGGAGGGCTGAGTCTCAGTTTCGCAAAACGGTCTACGCCAGCCAATATTTCTGCATTCCGACAAACCAGTGCCCCTACCCTCGCTCCCGTAGCGCTGTAGCGCTTTGACACCGAATCAATAACGATGGCATGCTCTTCCAGGCCGGGTATTTGCAAAACGGAACGCAGCGGCTGGTCGTAAGCAAACTCCCGGTACACCTCATCGGCGCAAAGGAAGAGGTCGTGCTTTTTCACTATTTCGGCCAGGCTGGCCATTTCCTGATCGGTGTAGCAGGCACCAGTAGGATTATTGGGGCTGGTAATGATGATGGCCCGGGTGCGGTTCGTGATCTTATTAGCGAATGCTTCCGGAGACGGCAGGCTGAAGCCATCTTCGATATAGCTGGTGATGGCAACTACCCGAACGTCGGCAATGTGTGCATAGCCATTGTAGTTGGCGTAGAATGGTTCGGGGACGATGATCTCATCTCCTGGGTCCAGACAAGACAACATAAAAAACAGAATGGCCTCTGACCCTCCGGTAGTAACCATGATGTTATCGGCCTCTAAGGCTACGTCGAAACGGGCATAATAGTCCGTCAGTGCTTCCCGGTAACTTGCGATGCCGTTGCTGGGACTGTATTCGAGTACTTCCCAATCAATTTTACGGAACCGTTCTACCGCGCTGGGGTGCGTCTTGATATCGGGTTGACCGATATTGAGGTGGTACACATGACGGCCAGCGGCTTTGGCCTTATCAGCCAGCGGGATCAACTTACGGAAGGGAGACAATGGTACCGTTTCGGAACGGTGCGATACTTTTGGCATAGGCCTTAAATATGATTAGTACGCAAAGGTAATATTGAACCTCTTCATACTTTTCTAATCGACCTGAGAACGTCCATTTAAGTATCGATTAAGTTACGATTCGGAAGCATCCTTTTTCACGGCTTCTTTGATTCCTTCATCGACGGCGTTGTTAACCACAGCATCAATTTTGGCACCTTCCATTTGGCTAAGATCAAGGCCCATGGCTTCGGCGCGCTTCCGCCAGCGGCGGCGAGCAAGGTCCTGCATATCCTGGCTGGTGTCCATTTCATCCATGATTTCCAAGCCAAGGAGTGTTTCCATGGCGTCTTCCATAGTTACCAGGCCTTCCATGCCCCCAAACTCATCGACAACCATGGCGATGGGTTCCCGTCGTTCGAGCATCATGTCGATCAGGTTATGCAGTGTAGTGGCTTGCGGTACCACCAGCAGTTCTCGTAATAAAGTCCGGATGGAGTCTTGCTCACATTTCTCGATGATGGACTTATACACCATGTCCTTGAGTACGTAGCCTTCTACCTGGTCCCGGTTTTCTCCGAAGACCGGGTAACGGCTGAAGGGGCTGTTGTCAAATTTTTCGTAGAACTGTTGAATCGTCAGGTCGCCTTTGGCACCGACAACTACGGTTCGTGGCGTCATAACGTCGTGAACGGTCAACGTCTCGAAATTCAGCAGATTACGCAAAATCCGACCTTCCTCAGCTTTGAGTTCACCAGCCTCCGTTTGTGCTTCGGCCATGGCTAGAAATTCCGTCCGACTCAGTGCCGTGCCGTGTGGATCATCTCCACGCAGCAGGAGCTTTTTTATCTGATCTGAAATCCAAATGAAACCAGTCCAGGTAAATATTTTCACCAGAATATTAAGGGACTTAACGGTGAAAGGTGCCAATTGCTTCCAATAAGTCGCTCCCAGGTTTTTCGGGATGATTTCCGATAAAATCAGGATCGCCA
>JBGCFZ010000396.1:0-3113 GCA_045110355.1 Lewinella sp.
CTACGCTCTTGCCCAACTCGAATTAGAAGTCCATGATCAGCCTTCCTGTCCTGCAACTTTCACTGCGGACAACAACGTTCTCCTCGCGCTATGTCTAAAAAACTCCGCACCAAGGATCTCGTAAAACTAGGGTGGCCCAAACGAGCCGCTGGCCTGGCCATTACGGTACTCTCCACCAGCTTCAGGCGAGAGACTGATGAGTGGCGGGCGGCTACGCTAGCAAACCTGCTGATGTATCCGAATAACTTCGTTGCTGATGACAAATGGGGCGGGGTAGCGGTGGCCCTTGGCGGTACTCCTCCCAAAGCAACGGCGAGCTTCCATAAACCTGAAGTCAGGAAATCTCCTGGAGCATTTACCATCTTCGATAGCGATGCAGGCATTGCCCCCAATGCGATTCAGCAATTATATGATGCCATGCGATTGCCAGTGGCCGCTGCCGGTGCGCTGATGCCGGACGCTCACCACGGCTATGGACTGCCCATTGGTGGTGTACTGGCAACTGAGGGCGCAGTCATACCCTACGGTGTAGGCGTGGATATTGGCTGCCGAATGTGTCTGTCGGTCTTTGACTTACCCGGAGAACTGGCAGACAACGATCAGTCCCGACTGGCGAGTATCCTAACGGCCCAAACAGCCTTTGGTCTTCAGGCTCAAGACCGTCCTAACGATCATCCGGTCCTGGCCGATGAAACCTTTACCTATTTGCCCCAAGCCAAGGCGTTGAGGGGTAAGGCCGCCAAGCAACTCGGCTCTAGTGGCGGCGGCAACCACTTCGTTGAATTTGGCAAGGTCACGCTTCCGGAACAAAATGCTTTTAACCGGCCGGCCGGAAGTTATTTGGCCCTCCTTTCTCATTCTGGATCCCGGGGGATGGGCGCAAAGCTCGCCCTTCATTATACCGATCTGGCCATGAAGGAATGCCGCTTGCCTAAAGCCCTGAAGAGCCTGGCCTGGCTAGATCTGCGCCACGATGCTGGCCGGGAATACTGGGCAGCAATGACGTTAGCCGGTAATTATGCCTCCGCTTGCCACGATGACATCCACGCGCGCATCGGGAAGGCGTTGGGAGAGCGCGCCATCCTGCGCGTCGAGAACCACCACAACTTCGCCTGGAAAGACAGACTGCCGGATGGGCGGGAAGTGATCGTTCACCGAAAGGGAGCCACGCCAGCAGCCAAAGGGGAACTCGGCATTATCCCTGGCTCTATGGCTGACCCGGGTTACATTGTCCGGGGATTAGGGAACCCCGCTTCCCTTAATTCGGCCAGCCACGGTGCGGGCAGGCACATGTCTCGTTCGGAGGCTAAGAACGGCATCACCGGTTCCTCACTCAGGAATTTGCTCAAGGAACGTAACGTTCACCTGATTGGGGGTGGGGTAGACGAGGCACCGACTGCCTATAAAGACATTCGAAAAGTTATTGCGGGGCAAACGGAATTGGTGGAGGTGTTGGGGGAGTTTTATCCTCGGGTGGTACGGATGGCGTAGTCCTTACTATCCTGAGTTAATGAAACATTCTTAATGCCTGAATGTCCTTAATGGTTCCACCCAACACCCCTACCGTCGATTAAAAAACCGCTGTAAAAGCGACCGAGATTCCGTAATAATACTAGCTTCCCCCTCCATCAAAGGCCCTGCCTTAAGCTTATTCCCATTCGTAGTCAACAGTTCATTCGGGAAGGTGACCTCCACGGCCGTGATGCCTCCACTGGACAGTTGCCCGATGCTGGCCACGAGGCCTTCAACGGAACCATATTCCAGGTGGGGGTAGCTGTCAAAACGAACCAGTACCCGTTGCCCTTCTTTCACCGCTCCTGAGCCCCGGTTAGGGAGATCAATACGGCCAATAATACCGCCTGCATTTGCGGGAATGATGGTGCCGATATTGTCGCCTCGGAGTAGTGGTTGCCCCTGTCTGACCTGGCGGTCAAAAAGAACCATACCGTCTACCGGACTAACGATGGTGTAGTTGTCTTCCCATCCTGAAACAGCGGCTTCCAGTCCGTCGTAAGCGTTTCGTAGCGCTTCTCCAGCCTGCAGCAGGGTGCTGGGCAAGCCACCCCGGTAGCTTTCGATCTGGTTTCGCATCAATTCAATGTCGAAACTGGCGGCGCGAACTTCGCTGCGGCTGGCATTCAATTGGTCTTCGGTGCTTTCCACTTGCCGACGTACCTGGTTCAGTTTCTCACGGTTATCGACCCCGTCTCCGTTCAATTGTTCCTCCCGGACAAGTAGTGCCCGGTTACGGGTAAGCTCATCCTCTATACGGGATTGCTGCTGTCGTTGTCCCCGGATGAAACGTTCCTGCCGGACAATTCTGGTCTCTAACTCCCTGGTGGTTAATCCGTCCAGTCGGCGATCCTTCAGGTTTTTATAGATCTCCTGCTTTTCCTGTAACTCATAAACAGCCTCTTGAATCTCTCCAAGGTTCCAGGCAGGTGGGATGTGAAAGGCTGCCAGCCCCATGTCAGATTGATCCCGGTTACCATCAAGTCTTTCGGCCAGTTCGAAAATGTCGCCGAAATCTGCCAGACTTTTATTTACCATCAACACCTCTTTCGCCCGTACGGAGTCCTCGTGATGAACCAGCATACGATCGATCGTAAAATCTCTGGGGGCACGAAGTGGTCGGGGAGGATCAATCGTGGTTAAGGTAAGGTCACCGGTAACGGTATCCGGATAACTGTACAAAGAACATAGCAACACTAAGCCAAGAACACCTACGATCAGAAAAATCGTACCATAAAGGGTTAGCCACGATGGTGGCTTGTTGATGATCTCCTCCATGTCCTGACTGCGGGGAGCGTATTGCCAGTCTTGTTCTGTCATAACAGGTTGCAGGTTTCAAGTTGCAAGTTACAGTTCCTGACGCACTAGTTAAATGATGACCACTTAGTGGTCTAATCATTTTGCCCCGGGTTAAAGCTCGCAAAGCGGCGCTGCGCGCCGCCAAGGGTTGTAACGTCAAATTCTTCTAGTGGGTGAGTTCATAATTATCTGGCCGTTTAGTCCGCAGGATTTTCGTGCCGTGGCAAGGCGCTGAAACCGGATTTTAGCCATAGCTAAATGAGGATTTCAGCAACGAAGTCACGGTGCTAAAAGGCAAGGAA
>JBGCFZ010000397.1:0-2972 GCA_045110355.1 Lewinella sp.
AGGGCAATCCGGTGTGCTGCCGCTGATTGGCTCGCAATCAGATCCGCTACCGCTTCGGCCTGACTGAGGTCCAGCTTTCCGTTCAGGAAAGCGCGTTGGGAAAATTCCCCGGGCTGGGCCATCCGGGCCCCGGCGTCAATACAAAGCTGTACTACCCTACTGAGGATGTACGGACTACCATGGCAACTGATTTCTACAGATTCCTCGCCGGTATAACTCGCTGGTGCGCGGTACAGGGTGACCACGACTTCGTCGATGGCCCTACCGTCCTCTCCGGTAAGGATACCGAACCACGCTCTTCTGGCTTCACTTTGCACCAGCGTCCGCGCCGGAAAAAAGTCATCGACTAAAGCGATGCATCCTGATCCGGAGAGCCGGACAATCCCGATGGCCCCTTCTCCTGATGGGGTCGCTATGGCTACGATGGTTTCCTGCATGGTGCGAAGATAAATGTATTGGGGTAACCGCTAAGGACATTTACTTTTGGTTCTCACAGAGGGCAGCGCAGAGGGAGGCACTGAGGTAGCACAGAGGTACAGTCAGTACAGGAGGAGGGGGGATACTCCAACGAGCGAAGCGAGCAGAGATTTGCGGTAGCCTATCAATCTATAAATCTATCAATCTATAAGGCCACAGGCCTCAGGCCGTCTGCTTTTTTTTTGCTTTGCAAAACAAGAGCGCGCTCCGTCAAGACGAAGCGCGCTCTTAAAGTGTACCGGATGGCAGATGGTGGGTGTTCTCATCTTTCGTGAACGATCCGGGAGAAAGTAAAATATCGCAATACTCTCATGAGATAATGATCCTCTTACGAGGCAGTCAAAACAAAATGTGCCTAACGGGCGCGGTCTGAGGTATTTTCCTATGAGATCGAAAGCAAAGGTAGTCGGATTGGTGACACGTATTGCATCAAAGGCAATTTGCTTACGGAGCGGGGCTTTTTAAGTCGTAAACGGTCAGGCATGCATGAATTCAGAACTGTTCGAGGCGTTGTTCTCTACTAATTTGCTGATTCCCTGCAGCGGTTTCGGCAGGTTGAAGCGCAGCTTCGATGGAGGTTAAACGCTCCAATGCAGCGTAATTAGTCAGGTCATGATGGCTAGGAACAAGCGTCACGTAACCCGCCCGCAGGGCGTTGGCGTCGGCATCTTCTCTTGGGTCTTCGTTGACGAATTTCCCCGTCAGCCAGTAGTAAGGGCGGCCCCGCGGATCTTCCCCCTTCACGTATTCTTCCACCCATCGAGCCTCCGCCTGTCGGCAAATTTTCAGGCCCTTAATTTCCTCCGCAGGCAGGTTCGGGATGTTAACATTGAACAGGCTCCCCTCTTCCATACCATGCTGCAGCACGTGGCTGATCAGTTTTCGTACGTAGGGCCGGCAGACCGAAAAATCGGCATTGGACTGATAATCCAAAAAGCTAAAACCAATGCTCGGAACATCCTCCAGACTGGCCTCCATGGCAGCCGACAGGGTACCCGAGTAAATGATGTTTATCGCAGCGTTGCTGCCGTGGTTGATCCCCGAAACGCACAGGTCGGGCGATCGTCCGTCGAGCAAAACACTCTTCGCGATCTTGACACAATCCACCGGTGTTCCACTACATTCATACGCTTCTACTTCCTCCCCAAATGCCTTGCTCTCCCGGACGAAAACCGGGCGCTCGATGGTAATGGCGTGCCCCTGCGCAGATTGTGGGCTATCGGGTGCAACCACCAGAACGTCTCCGAACTCACGGGCAATATTTACTAGTTCCTGGATTCCTCCGGCAGTGATGCCGTCGTCGTTGGTGATTAGGATTAGGGGCATGGAATAATATTTTGGTGCTATTGGACTTTTAGTCCTTTGATACTTTGGCAACACACTGATACAATCAAGGTTCTAGGATTATCAGGTTTTGTGCGGGTTGCGTACTTTCACCCCATGGCAAAAAGCAAGCGCAAGCAACCTCAACCCAAAAAAGCGCCCGTCGCCTCCCTTCCCTGGTACCGAAAACCTCGTTTACAGGCGGTTGTCCTATTTGTCCTTTCGTTGCTGATTTATGCCAATACGCTGGGCCATGATTTTGCGCTCGACGATGCCATTGTCATCACCGACAACGAGATTGTCCAAAAGGGCATTGGTGGCCTGGGCGAGCTGTTTAGCCACGACACTTTCTACGGCTTTTTCATGGATGATGGAAAGGCCAACCTCGTGGCTGGTGGCCGCTATCGCCCGCTAACACCGGCCATGTTTGCCGTTGAACAACAGCTTAGTAGTGGGCCATTTATCTCCCATTTGCTCAACGTACTTTGGTACGGTGCCTTGGTTTTGGTGATCTTCGGTTTTGTCCGCGACCTCGCCAAAACACAGGAAAATTTGCCCTGGTGGTTTGCCTTTGGTGTTGCGGCCTTGTTTGCGGCCCATCCGCTACACACCGAAGCGGTGGCTAACATCAAAGGCCGGGATGAAATCATGGCATTATTGGGTGCCGTTGGGGGAACCTGGCTGATTTTCAGGGCAGCAGAACGAGCGCACTTTTTGGGCGCTGTCGCAGGTGCAGTGCTGGTTTTTCTGGGAAGCCTGGCTAAGGAAAACGCCATCACTTTTCTGGCCGTCATACCTGTGGTACTTCTGTTGTTCAGCAGCAAGGAGAGAGCTGGTGGCCAGTTAAAATACTTCCTTCCCGCCGTAATTGGTGTGGCGGCTTTCCTCGCTCTACGATCAGCCATCATCGGTCTTTCGCTGGGTGACCCCGTTCGGGAGTTGATGAATAACCCCTTCCTCGAATTACAGAATGGTGTTTGGGTTGACGTTGCTGCCGGCGATCGCCTGGCTACCGTCAT
This sequence comes from Lewinella sp., assembly GCA_045110355.1. GTDB lineage: Bacteria > Bacteroidota > Bacteroidia > Chitinophagales > Saprospiraceae > Neolewinella. The sequence continues at coordinate 2,820 of JBGCFZ010000397.1, forward strand.
GCATACCTTGTGGGAATACTTGCGGCTACTATTCGTCCCCACCAACCTTGTACACGATTACTACCCCCGCGCCATCCCCATCATGAGTTGGGCTTCCGTGACCCCGTGGTTAGGCCTATTGCTGCACATCGGGTTGGCCGTATTTGGTATTTT
>JBGCFZ010000398.1:0-11039 GCA_045110355.1 Lewinella sp.
TACGTGATGGATGCCAACGGATGCCTTGATTCCTTGCAGGGTACGCTCAGTCAGCCGCGAGAATTCATCATAGACCCAGGAGGAGATACCCGGGTCGTCTTGGGCTTCGACACGCTGATCCGGGCCGTTAGCAACTATTCACCGGTTACCTACGAATGGGGCCCAGATGCCTTTGAGTGCATCAACCCACCTTGCTCCGTCATTCGGGTGGCCCCGGTTAATACCACTACTTATACGGTGATTGGCACCAACGACGTTGGCTGTACGGACACCGCGATGGTCGAAGTTCAGGTCATCGAAGACCTGCCTTTATACGTACCCAATGTCTTCTCACCAAATGGTGATGGGGTAAACGATGGATTTACCATCTTCGCCGGCCCTGCCGTTGAACGGGTGGAGATTCTACGCGTTTTCCACCGCTGGGGAGGCTTGGTATTTGAAAACACCGACTTCCAGCCCAACGAGCCCGGAGTTGGTTGGGATGGCACCCTGAACGGGAAGCCAGTCAACCCCGCCGTGTTTGTTTACCAAGCAACCGTTATTTTCAAAAATGGGGCTACTCAGGAAATTTCGGGTGACATTACTTTGATGAGGTAGACCTCAATCTTATAACGAAAACGAGGGACTGCGCTTGCTCCTACGGAGCTGCGCTGACCCCTCGCTACGCAGGACGACCCTCCGGGTCTCAATAAGCCACTGCCAGAAATAACCGCATCTACTATACCTTCGTGCCATGGATTATTTCATCGCCCTGATGGGCGCGCTGCTGGCCGGCGGCATCAATACGCTTTCGGGTAATGGCTCAGCCATTACGTTGACCATCCTGATGGAGCTACTTGGCCTCCCGGCCGATGTGGCCAACGGTACCAATCGGGTTGGGGTCTTGGCCAACGGTTTCGGAGGTGCTTATGCTTTCCATAAAGCGGGACGATTTACCAACCAGCCGGAAGCTAAGAAAGTGGAGATGTGGCGCATCATCGTCATTACCTGCCTGGGGGCTTGTGTGGGCATTTACCTCAGTCTGATCATTTCCAACGCCGCCTATAAATCAGTTTTTCGTTACTTGTTAGTAGTCATGTTGATTATCGTGCTGATAAAGCCAAAACGCTGGTTGGTCGTACAGGAAAACAAGCCCCCTTTACCATTATGGCTTACGGTTGTTTTATTCTTCCTCCTGGGCATTTACGGTGGCTTCATCCAAATGGGAATGGGTGTCTTTTTCTTAGCCATAATGGTTTTAGCGGCACACTACGAAATCATCCAGGCCAATGTGGTCAAAGTACTTGTCGTTACGGTTTACACGATACTTGCAGTTGCTATTTTTGCCTGGAAAGACCTCATTGATTGGCGCATCGGAGCGTTAATGGCTTTCGGACAATTGGTGGGAGGCTACCTCACCGCCCGATTTGCTACTACTCACCCAAAGGCAGGGCTGTACGCTTACCGGCTGCTGATCGTGGTCATTATCGGAGCCATTGCTAAGGCGTTCTGGCCTTTTTAGGCGGGAGCGCAGGTGCCGAAAAAGGGGGTCAAGGAGCAAGGGAGGAGGGAGTGTGCCATCATCCCCTTCCCTTGCACCTGCGGCCGCGCCAAATAGCCCTAAAATGGATACCCTAATCCTAACTGAAACGTCAGGTCCCGAAGCCTGAATCGACTAAAACTTCGCCAATAAGTACTTTCCGGGAACGAGGTTCCGTCGCGGATCAAAGGTTCACCAAAGCCGTCTTGCGGATAGTTATACCGAAGCGGCAGGGAGACGTCGAGGCGGAAAAGGAAATAGCTAAGGTCTGTCCGTAAGCCAGTACCTGCCGACATGGCGAGCTGACGATAAAAAGCCTGATTAACAAAAGTTCCCGTGTCATTGGTCCGTTTACTGAGCAGGAATTGGGAACCCGGCCGTTCCAAATCTTCGTCAAAGGTCCAGATGTTGCCGATGTCCGCGAAGAAGGCACCTCGAAAAAAAGAAGCGATGTTGAAACGGTACTCCAGGTTAAGCTCAAGCCGAAAATCTCCGGTCTGAAAAAGCTGAAGGTTGTTATTCGTACTCAGACTCAGGGTATCAACAAATCCTCCCGGGCCAAGACCCCGCGGTGCCCATGCCCGCATCGAGTTAGCACCACCTGCGAAAAATTGTTTCACATAAGGCACCGCCTCCGAGCCACCATAGGGCCGACCCGCTGCCACTAAAAAGCGCGCGGCAAATGACTTTAGTGGCGTATACTGCTTTTGGTAGCGGACATCGGCCAATGCCAGTGCGTACTTAGCAAAGGTAGCTCCTTGCTTAGGGGTGATGACCCGATCATTTCCTGAAAACAGATTCAAGGCATCATTGAAAAGACTTACTTCTGCCCCCGCCAGTTCAAATTGCCCGTTGAAAGAGAGGGAACGGCCGCGGCGGTCAATACGGCCAGTACGGGTGAACTCCAGGTCCCGGAAGAAAACGGAGAAGAAATACTGCTCTCCGATGCTGCGCCGCAGGAATTCATTTTCCTGCAGGATGATCATAAAATCACGCTCGATGGTGGGGTCCAACACATCAATAGCCAGGTGATTGATTCGATAACTCGTTGTTCCGGACCGATTAAAGTCATACCCTAAACGGGCATTCAGTAAGGTGTAAGCATAGAACCGCTGAATCGATAAATATTCGTAGCCCAAGCTGTAACGTGTACTGGCCCGTTCTTGCAATTGATTTAAGAAATTATCAGAGATCACCTTCCCTCCAAAAGGGGAAGGCAGTTTATTAAGAAAGCTGTAGAGACCAAAATCTTTGAATCGGGGAAGGTAGAGGCTGACGTCGGCAGAAAGGTCGATGGTATTAAAAAAGGCCGTATTGCGCCTACCAACCCTCGGGTTAATTTCTACCCCTGCACGCAGGCTGGTCACCAGCAACTCAGCCCCTCCGAAAACGTTCCGGTTCTGAAAACTGGGCGTTAGGCTAACCCCGATCAGGTTACCAGCACCAACATTCCCGTTTCTGTTGGTGTAGTTGAGGTCTAAGTCGGCACCGAGCGACATTCGGTCGCTGGGTGTAAGCTGTACTTGATAGTTGAGCACTCCGGGGTCCAACGTATCTATTTGTTGATTAATCCGCACGAAGCGGTAGATGCCCAGGCCATTGAGGGAAAGATTTGTTTTTTCCAGGTCCGAGCGTTGGTGAAACTCCCCGGTAGTCAGGAAAATGTTTTTGCGAAGCAGCTCCGGCCGCATCTTGAAGTATTGCTCGTTGGTAAGAAACCTAACGCCGTTGATGGTAGTATCCAAGAGGTAGCCTCCACCAGGAGATACGGGAGAGAAGTCCGTAAGAACCGTAACACTGCCCACCCGATAACGGTCATAGGCCGCTTCCCGCTCGGCGGGTAAGATGCTTAGGTAAACATCGGCCATACCGCTCTGCCGGTTGGTATCAACTTCCAGCTTATCAAAATAAGCTCCTGAAAAAAAGGCAAAGCCCTGGTTACGGAAGTAAGTACTGATCCGCGCTTTCTCCTTATCGAAGAGGTTCAGGTCCAGCGGTGCTCCGGGCTGGAGCTCACTTTCTGTTTTACTGAGCTGCAGCAAGCTGTCCAGTTGAGGGTCGGGGCTGGTAAATTCAACGGAGTCGATAATGTAGCGCTTTCCAGCTTCGACGTGGTAGATCAAGTCGACCTTGCGTCGCTTCCCCCGGTCGGCTTCGTGATACACCGATGCTCTCAGGTAGCCCAGCTTGAGGAGGTAATCCTTCATGTCCGTAGTCGAAAGCCGACTCAGACTGTCACTGTAAATGGACGGTGGCTGGCCAAGCGTATTGCGCAAAAATCTATCGATGCGCGTAGTATCCTTGGGTTTGTTGTTATCGAGGTAAAATTGTTCTCTTGGCCACACACCAAGAAAATTAGTGTTGGGTTGTTGCCGGGCGAGGGTGGAGAGTTCATAGGATACATCAGATCGTTCGGCCACGTTTTTAGGGTCGGCCAGCTTGATGCGGTAGCTGGTGAGTAATTCCTGGTCCTCCGCCAGAAATTTGGTAGTATTGCACGACGACGCCAGCACGGTTAGCAGCAGGGCGGCGTACCATATGCCCGCGCCAGCCGGGCGCCAACCCCGCTTCAGTATGCCCATCAGCTCCGGTACCATTAAATTCATAAGCAGCCTCAAGCAGAGGAAGTTTCGGCAAAATTACCACAAATTCACCGCCGAAGGCGGAAGGATTGTCTCAGAACTTCTGACACAGTCTCGTTATCGCGTCGATCACCTCTACGCTTTGGAGGAGTGGGCAGCGGCGCTGCCCGCGCCACCCACAGTTCCTTTAACGGTGGTAAGCCCTAAAGAATTGGGTCGAATTTCTCAATTAAGGACACCTAATCAGGTGCTTGCCGTCGTAGACCTACCAAAAGTTGCAGAAAATCTGCCTCCCGAGATGGTCGACGGTTGGTCTTTATACCTAGATGGCGTACAGTCGCCAAGTAACCTCGGCGCTCTGTTACGGATTGCCGACTGGTTCGGGTTCCATCACATTATTGCTGGTGCGGGGACGGCCGATTTGTACGCCAACAAGAGCGTACAGGCCACTATGGGCTCCTTCCTGCGCATCAACTTCAGGCAGGGAGACTTAACGGAGATCGCAGCTACGTTCCCCAATCTGCCGATCTTTGGGGCCGATCTTTCCGGCGAAAACATCTATGGTTTGCAAGCACCGGCAGCAGGCGTTTTGGTCATCGGCGCCGAAGGACCAGGCGTAAGTGAGGCAGCGCGCACGCTGGTGCAAAGATGGTTGAACATTCCCCGGGCCCCGGGCCGCGAGGCGGAAAGCCTGAACGCTGCGGTGGCAGCGGGGATTTTGTGTGGGGGGATCGTTAATAGTCGGTAGTGCTGCCGCGAGGGAAGCTCACTTCGTTCATGTAGTTCCTTTTACAGGTTGGTGCATTCGCCAAATAAACATGAGCCATTCCGAATTTTACGCTACGAGAGCTCGGGACAAAAAAATCGCTCCAACCTTGCTTTTAGCAGGTTGGAGCGATTATTATTGTTCCGGCCTTCTCCGCTTAGATCGACTATTTCTAGTGGAGGCGGTCGAAAGATGACAAAATTCGGGATGACTCATGTACAATATGTACATAGGTGAATTTACCGTACCACAATACGTAGCAGCTTACTGTTTGCCCGAATCAAGTAGAGGCCTGGTTTCAGGTTGACGGGAAGGTTAAGCTGTCCGTCTGTCGTCATCGGAGTCGTTAACAGGGTTCGTCCGTTGAGGTCCATAAGACTGATTGGTTGTCCCGGGGTTGAGACTAGGCCGCGCATGAATACTGGGGTCCCTTGCTGAACGGGGTTAGGATACACAGAAACTGTTCCATCGTGGGCCATCTCCCACACAAGGGCACGAGTTGCCAAAATGCTTTCGCTGCCACTAAAGTCCCGCTGCCGAAGGCGGTAATAAATATTACCGGCTTGCTGTGGTACATCCTTCGCTTCGTAGCGACTAATAGTCTCACTATTCCCATTACTGTTAACTTGCAATAGAGGAAGGAATACCTCCCCATCGTAGCTGTAGTCCAGTAAGAAAGCTTCGTTACCGGACTCGGCTGCTGTCTCCCAAGAGAGGACGACTTCCTTGTCCGAAATTAATGCCTGGAACGAAACCAGAGTAACCGGAAGAAAGCTAATGGCTTCCTCTAAGGTGGTGGCTCCGCTGGCAATAGCAGCATTTAGTTCTGCCAATGTTCCAGTGGCTCCGCTGCCGTTGTTGGTATAAGAAAACGTTGTTCCGTTAATGGTTACACTTACGCCATCATTTCCGCCTGCATCAAAGGAAGTCCCTGCATCCAATATCGTAGCAGGAGGCAATTCGAGTGAGCTGTTGCCCTGGCAAACCTGAACACCGCTCAAATCCGGCGTACCGGATACCATGAGCGTACTATTACCTGCGTCTACAAAAATCTGGGTGGCCGTACCGGCTCCACAGGCTAAGAATTCGGCAGAGGTTTGGGCCACACAACAAGTCGGGCCTACACAGGCATTAGCGTTGTTTGGGCACTGGCCAAAGAGCGTAGTAGTTGTGCTGCCAGTAAAAAAGAAAAGGAGAAGTAGGAATTGCTTCATAAGGGATTGTTTATGAGTATAAGTAAGCAAAATGTATCTGACCATTCAAATAAGAAGCCTAAATACCTAGGGGTTCAGCATATTTAAACAGAGTGACTTATATATAGGGACGTTGACAACGAACAGAAGTCACCTTTCCCGAGTCCGCGCGCCCTTTGAAAGATGGCAACATCAAATATCTTATCTCCTCCAACTTACGATAAGTTACCCGGCCACAGAACGAACAGAACCTTGCTCTTTCTAAAACCGTTCTTTGTACCTGCGGCCGCGCCAACTAGTACAGTGTAAACTAAGTTTTTGCATGCAGGGGCCGGGCTTGCCCCGGCCCTCTGCGTATGGAAGAATCGTGTTTTTCGTTCGCTCAGCGAACGAAAAGGAGCGTTTTATGGGGCAGCCGATACGGGTGGAGGCAAGCCCCACCCGTACGGAGAAATACCATAAAACTTAAATTACACTGTACTAATTCGCCACACCACCAGAAAAGGTAGCGTTCACCGAGCTGCCAGGTGAGTTTCTGATTCTCACGTTGGCACTTCCGCTGCCAGAGATACTCCCGGAACTCACTTTGGTGTTTCGAGAGTCCTGAATGTAAACACCTTCGCGGTTGGCCCCTCTGATGTCAACTTTATTCACGGTGCAATCCTTGCTGCCAGACACACTGAAGAAGCCTCTTCCGGAATCTCTGGAGTAGACTTCCTTACAAGTCGTTTTCCCATTGCTGTTGGCTACTCGGAAGGTAGCATATCCACCGTTTTCGTTGTTCTTGGTACCTTTTACTTTACCGACCGTGCAGTTGGTAGACTTGTTTAGCAAAACGCCACAACCTCCTGTGCTACTGGTGGTTACGTTGCCAATGTTTACTCTGTCAATTCCGTAAGTTTCAATGGCATGAAGCTTGCAGCCCTTGATGTTAACGGAGCCAGTGATCTTGAGGTTTTTAGGGCTTCTGCTACCGTTGCGGTCATCTACCCGAATGGCATCTCCCGCACTGATCGAGCTAGACAGCTGCATGTTGACACCACTAATGGTGACATTAGAGCAGCCGGAGAACCAAATACCGTAGCGCGGTGCACCAGTCATACGGATGTTTTTGATGGTGATTCCGTCTCTTCGGTCGACGTAAATACCAACGACCAGGTCGTCTCGTGTGCAGTTAACTGTATTTCCTCTGAAGTCCAGAGTTTGGCCAGGTAAGGGGCGGATGGCGTAGATACTTCCGTTGTCGTTGCCGGAGGTGCCGGGGGTCTCAATTGTAATGGTCGTGTTTGATCCGGAACGGTTACAGGCAGCGTTGATCGCATCGAAGTACTTGCTTCCAGAATAGACTGTGGAGCCATTCACAATGGCTACGTAGCGGCTGTTGCTACGGATTACGCGACCGTCGGCCTGAGCCGCATCATTGATAAGGAAGCATGCCAGAACTACCAGTACCAGCTTAAGGTAGGAAAAGAATTTCATTGTTTTGTGGTTTTGGATAAATCATACACCGGAAAGGCACCGCAAAATGGGTGCATCCAGCTTTAGAAAAATGTGGTCTTTACTTCTTACTCTTCCACCCTCACGGGCATACCTCTGGCTTTCAGGTAACTGCATCAGTGAACAGCGAGCTGGGCCCGGCTCTGTGTTCGTTCTGATTCAGAAAATACCTTAGGTCCCATGCCGTAATGAGGCACAGTTAGGTAATACCAAAAAGTTTTACTAGGGGGGGGGGTAAGCAGTAAATTTTAAGGAATAAAAAAAGTAAAGATATTCCTCAAAATTTCCTGAGTCCGGCAACGCGCCTAAGGAAGAACCTTAAGTTGCGTTGGCAGGAAAGGAATTTATGCTTGATAAGTGAAAAAAGTAGGCATATGCTCAGTTACGAGGCATTCTGCTTGAAGAAAAAAAATAACATTTACTATTTGATTTACATGATCAAATACAAGTAGTAATCGGATACAATGTATGTCGAATACGCTTGTTTTTATTTACTCGTAAATATAATTAATTCCTAGCTTAAATAGGCTTTGGGGATGCGTTAAAATCAATTATTTTTAATGTTTTTTTTAGTTGTTCGGAGCAAAGACCGGTGTAGGCTGAAAATCGACCGTTACTGTCCGTTTTTGCACCCTAAAGAAGTAGTGTGTTTTCGTAGTTCTATACTTGTTTTCTCTCTAGGACTTCAGCTTGGACACGGGCTCAGCCAACGATTTTTCTTGAGTAGTGGATTTTGAAAAAATTCTGTTCGAAGAGAGGGGACATTCAGGGCGACGGAACGCAGGTGCAGGGTGGGGTGAAAGAGCAGTGAAAGACGGAGAGGTTTCTATAACTCTCCTCTGATTTATAGGGCGGATGCTTCAAATTACCCCCGCTTCAGACTGCCAGGCCCGTGCAGATCTCTGTAAATACTGACTTTCTTGTTTTTAAGGGTGAATTCCGGAATACCGTTTGTTAATTCGGGAAGCACCCAACAACGTCAGGTCAGCTACTTTTGACGCAAATACCGGAGCTGAATAGCACTTGTGAAAATAAATTATAATCCTTTTTTTCCTTCTCTGCCCATGCCAACCTCTGCCCCCGAAATTATGTATTCTTTTTGGCAGGATATTGGCAAGGCCTCACGGAATAAAACACTAATTTCGAGCCTTGTTCTGATGTGCCCGAGAGGCATGTCTTTTTTTAAAAACATTAAGCTTAGTATGTCCGATAAGATTTTAAAAGTAGCCCCCAGCGACAATGTGATCGTAGCCCTTCGAGACTTTATTGCAGGTGAAAAAATAGCGTTCGCCGGTAGCCAGCTTCAGCTACTAGAAAATATACCCACAAAGCATAAGTTAGCAGCGCTTGATTTTGACGCTGGTGAAACGATTGTTATGTACGGAGTACCCGTTGGTAAAGCGGTAAAACCAATACCTGCCGGTACCCGGATCAGTACAGAAAATGTTACCCACGCTGCGGCTAAATACGAAGTTGGGGAACGGCGGCTGACCTGGCGCAAACCCGATATGGGGGATTTTGAAAACCGTACATTCAATGGCTTCCACCGCAAGGACGGAAAAGTTGGTACCCGAAACCATTGGTTGGTGATTCCGCTGGTATTCTGCGAAAACCGTAATATCGAGGTAATCAAAAGCGCCATGCTGGAAAAACTCGGCTACGCTGCGGAACGGGAATTTTCCCTGGACGTCGATCAACTGATTAGAAAATACCAAGAGGGGAAAAGCGGGGAAGCGATTCTTGGTTCCGAAATATTGAAGACCAGCGCGGAAATTCAACGAAACCGCTTATTTCCTAACGTTGACGGGATCAAATTCCTGACCCACGACGGTGGTTGCGGCGGCATTCGCCAGGATTCCGAAACCCTTTGCCGGCTACTGGCCGGTTACATTACCCATCCCAACGTAGCCGGAGCAACCATTCTCAGCCTCGGTTGCCAGAACGCCCAGTTCAAATTACTGGAAGATGCCCTCGCTGCGGCCGATCCAAATTTCGGCAAACCGCTTTTTATCCTTGAGCAGCAACAGAGCAAATCTGAACGCCACTTCATCGCTGAAGCAGTGAAAAAAACCTTCGTCGGCCTGATGGAAGCGAACAAATCAACCCGACAACCAGCCCCGATCAGTCACCTGACCCTGGGCCTGGAGTGTGGCGGATCGGATGGTTTTTCCGGCATCTCCGCCAACCCCGCCCTCGGGTATACTTCCGATCTTCTCGTTGCGCTCGGTGGAAAAACCATCCTTTCCGAATTCCCCGAACTCAACGGCGTGGAACAGGAAATGATCAACCGCTGCACCACCGAGGCCAATGCCCAAAAATTTGCGGACATTATGCACACTTACGCCCGGCGGGCGGAGGAAGTCGGTTCCGGTTTTGACATGAACCCCTCTCCGGGAAACATCAAGGATGGGTTGATCACCGATGCGATGAAATCCGCCGGTGCCGCAAAAAAAGGGGGAGAATCTCCCGTTGTTGATGTACTTGACTATACCGAACAGGCTACCCTGCCCGGCCTCAACCTGCTTTGCACCCCGGGCAATGACGTAGAAAGCACTACCGGCCTGGCCGGTTCCGGGGCAAACCTGATCGTTTTCACCACCGGCCTGGGCACGCCAACCGGAAATCCAATAACGCCGGTGATCAAAATGTCGAGCAATACCGCCCTCGCCCAACGAATGGGAGACCTGATTGATATCAACGCCGGTACCATCATCTCGGGCGAAGACACCATCATTTCCAAAGGAGAAGAACTACTCGATTTACTCATCCGGGTGGCCAGCGGAGAAACCACAACGATGGCAGAACGTCTCGGACAGGACGACTTCATCCCCTGGAAAAGAGGTGTCTCCCTTTAGCGTTTTTGCTCACCGGCAAATAAAAAATCTACTTGAAACAATCAAAATACTGATGCAACAACTAAACAGAGCCAACGCCGAAATAGGCACGACGTACCCAGAAGTCATCCTGCAATTTGGCGGAGGAAATTTCCTACGGGCCTTCACCGACTGGATCATCGATGTCTACAACGAAAAAAACAATACCCAAATCGGTATACTTGTGGCCACCACCACTGAGCGCAAAGGCTACACGGACTGGAATGGGCAAGACGGACTTTACCACCTGATCACCAAAGGCATCGATAACGGAGAAATCATCGATGAAACCCGCCTGATCAAGAGCGTAAGCCGGGTAATATCCATGGAGCCAAACTGGGATGACTTCCTGAAAACAGCCGAAAACCCCGATACCCGTTACGTTATTTCCAACACAACGGAGGCGGGAATTCGCTTCAACCCTGATGATAAATGGGGAAATACCGCGCCCAGTGAATTTCCGGCAAAGCTGACCCTTTGGCTTTACCGTCGGTACCAGTTTTTCGGAGGGAAGTCTAAGGCCGGCTGCGTCTTTTTACCCGTCGAACTGATCAACGACAACGGCGATGCTTTGCGAAATTGCCTCCTCCGCTACTGCGAACACTGGAA
>JBGCFZ010000399.1:0-8929 GCA_045110355.1 Lewinella sp.
GGGGTTATAACGCATGGGAAGAAGACTATTTAGTGTTGGCCATTTGGCATTGCGGTCAAAAGACAAAAGGAGAGCAGGCAATGTTCAATGATTCAGGTGAATCGTTGGCAGAACGTTCATTTGGGCGGGGCCGCAGGTGCAAAGATTGGTTGAGGGCTTGTAGCCCGATCCGGACAAGGGAGCGAAGCGATTTTGTCCGGGGTCACGCCAACCGCCGCTACCGCGAGTTCACGCTCCGGGAGCCTGCGGCCCCGTTCACGATCGGGCTACAGGCCCTCAACCCTCCCCCGCACCTGCGGCCCCGCCCTAAAAGCGCATCGGAACCGCCCAAAAACAAGTAAGTTTCGCTTCATTGAAAAATAAATTCATTTTTTTTTGAGCAGCTGCAACTTTGAACAGGAACCACGACATTACACTTCTGAAACAACATCAACCGTAAACCATGCCCTCACTTGGTTCTCCAAGAAAAAGGCATAGCCGGGAGGCGGATATCCGTGAAACTCCGTCAAGCCGGTACAAACCCCCGAAAGGGGCAAACTATGGCACTCGATACTCGCGAGCGTACTTTCAAGCTGGAAATGCAGGAGCACTACCAGATCGTTTACAACTTCCTCCACCGAATGTGTGGTAACGGCGCCGATGCGGCTGACCTTACCCAGGAAACTTTCGTGCGGGCTTACGTAAAAATCGATCAGTACGAACCTGGCACCAACGCCCGGGCCTGGCTCTTCAGACTGGCTAAGAACCTGTTCATCAACGACTACCGTAAAAAGACACGTCGGGGTGAAACAGAACTGGATGAACGCATCGCATACAACCAACGTGATGAAGGCCACTCCATGGCCGGATTTGCTGACCTCCGCATCGCAGGTGCCATGGAGCAAGATTTTTCCGACGAGATTGTGAAGGCCATGGCCCTCCTCAAGGACGATAACCGCGCCATCATCATCATGGCTGACCTCTACGACTTCAGCGAGAAGGAAATCGCCAAGGCGATGGACCTCAACCTGAACACCGTGAAGTCGACCACCCGACGGGCACGTCTTGCACTTATCCGCCAGCTCGCCACCTACGCTGAAGATACTTATGGTATCGTCAATACGCGAAACCTCGGATAACTCATCAAATCATCAATGCCACCCCGCGAAACATTTCACGGGGTGGCATTTTCAGCTTTAAGCATCATCATCATTTCTTCATTTAATCCAAAAAAATGTCATTTTCAAGTCGCAACCCCCAGGAAAAACGGACACATCAACTCCCAGAAGTAGCTGATCGTGAACCCGCCGTACCGGCCGGGGAATGTCTGGACCTATCGATAGACCCCCAGACCGAAGACCTCGTTGACCTAAAGGCCTATAAAGTCTTTATGAAACGAAATTTAAAATGGCAAGCTCCCCCCGTTGACTTATTAGCCAACATCAACGCCAGACTCGACAAAGTTAAAGCAGGAGAAGAGTAGCAGTAGAAAACATCCCCCGGCGCACGCCGAATTCCGCACTTACGCGAAGCTGACAGTATTGTCCCCGTGCGCCCACTCCCTTACATATTGAATATTTTGTGAGCGCCGTCTACTCAATTAAAAGTAGACCATCAATGCGAATCAAGAACTAAAATCGGTGCAATTCACTGCCTTCGAAAGGCTCTGCCACCCACCGAATTGACCCAAAAGTTACCGTCTCAAGAAAGCGCCAGTCGTTTTCTTGAGACGGTTCCCTATTTTGGGCCGATCGCCAAGTTTGTCAAGGCGTTCCCCGCAGTAATGATTTTGTTAAGTGCTTGTTTTCGTGATCAAGCTACGGCTAGCATTGAACCTTTATGCCTGCGCCACAGAGATCATTACTTACCGCGTTTGCCCCGCGACACCGGTGCCCGCGAACCAACGCTGGGCCGGCGGTTGCCCCCGGTACTGTATCGGATATTCCGGTAGGACGACGATTTAGACGGGTCTACCCGGGTCATCGCCTGGATGACGGTATTTTGCTCAACACCGGTAGCGGCCTTGTAGATTTCAATGATCTCGTCCCGCTTAGCATCAACAAATGCCTGGGCGTACATGGTTTGAGGATAAGCCTGGTTGGCCTTCTGCAGATCTTCGATCGCCAACGTAATGTTGTTGCGGCCAGCAATTACGTCTTCAGACATAATATCAAGGCCCGTACGATGGTAAGTGTAGTATGCCCGCCGTAACGGCAGCATCCTCGGCTGAAGAATGTTTTCCATCAGCCAGTAACGGTTTCGGCTCTTGGCGGTGCTTGCCCAACCGTTGTTCACATCGTTAGTAATACTTGTCGGCAACCGGTTGTACAATTCCTGGGCCTTGGTAAAAAACGGATCGCCCCCAAGCGGGCTGAAGGTATCATAGTCCAGCCCAATAATGATGTAGCTGTAAAAAGCGAAGACTGCCCCCAGGTCGCTGAGGTAGCTTTGTTCCGAATACTGTACGCCTTCTCCCTGTCGGTAGGTGAACTCCACAAATTTATCAAGGGTGTTCAGCACCGGTGTTTTTTCCCCAGAGTTAAAGATCGGCCGTAAGCTTTGAATGGCGACCGTCGCCTTAAAGGCATTTGGTACCGCAACGGAAGCGCCGTCTCCCTTACCCGATTTCTGGAAGACCTCACTCACCGTAAAGAACATCGTCGCTTCAATCCGCTCCTCTTCTTCAAAGCGGTCGTCGGTCCAGTTCTGGCTGTTTAGAAAAGTAATGATGTCCTTCTCCAGCGTACTGAGAATACGCTTATCCGTCTGGAGGATCTGGTCCGTATTCATGTTCAAGGTCCACTTGATTTCACCTTGTGCCATCAGGGTAGACAGAGAAAAGAGGACAGTGGCAAAGAATAGGTAAAAACGTTGTTTCATCGGGAATAACTTGTTTAAAAAGAGGAAGTTTTTTTGGCGGGGCCGCAGGTGCAAAGATAGGTAAGTTCGCTCTGCTCATGTTGGGGAGCCTGCGGCCCGTTGTGGAACTCGCTTCGCGAGTGTTGGGAGGCCTGCGGCCGTTGTGGACTCGCTTCGCTCGCGTTGGGGAAACGCCCAACGGCCGCAGGCCTCCCAACACTCGCGAAGCGAGTTCCACAACAGCCGCAGGCTTCCCAACGTGAGCGTAGCGAACACCCAACGTGAGCAAAGCGAACCTACAACACTTTCACCAACGCATCCAGAATATCTTCCGCCACGTCGGCCTTAGGTTTTAACTCAAATGGCGTCACCTTATTGCCGGTAACGAGCTGAATCTTGTTGGTGGAATGGCCGAAAGCAGCACCTTTATCGTTGGGGGAATTAAGGACAATGAAATCCAGGTTTTTACGCCTCAGTTTACCCCTGGCATTTTCCAGGCCATTTTCGGTTTCGAGTGCGAAGCCGACGAGGCGTTGGTGTTTGCGCTTATCCTGTCCCAGTTCTGCGGCAATGTCGGGGTTACGGACCAGCTTAACGGTCAGTGGTCCTTCCTTTTTCTTAATCTTACCGGCTTCGGTACGCGAGGGACGGTAATCAGCCACCGCAGCGGCCAGAATGGCGGCATCCGCTTTGGGCCAGTTGATGACTGAAACGGCGTGCATTTCCCTAGCGGAGCGGACGTTGTGTACGGTAATGCCCGGCGCATCGGTCGTTAGCTCCGTAGGGCCCAACACCAGGTGGACGGTAGCACCGCGCGCAGCGGCGGCTTCGGCCAGGGCAATACCCATCCGCCCAGTGCTCCGGTTACCCAGGTACCGGACGGGGTCGAGGTCTTCGTAGGTGGGCCCCGCAGTGATTAGGATGTTTTTGCCCTTGAGGTCTTGTTTTGCTGGCGAGGGCACTTCAGTATCTGTTTTGCCAGGCGAGGCCACTCCAGTGTCCGTTTTACTTGACTTTACTGCAACTCCAATGCCCTTTTCACCAGACTTTACGGGCACTGGAGTGCCCTTACCAAGCGGCCCCTGCACCTGCGTCCCCGCCAGAAAATCAGCCAGCATTTTTACAATGTCGTCTGGTTCCGCCAACCGACCGGCACCACTCAATCCAGAAGCCAGTTCACCCGTGCCGACGTCGATGAGGTGGTTGCCGTAGGTTTTGAGCAGCTCGACATTGCGTTGGGTTGCAGGGTGTGCCCACATATCAAGATCCATAGCCGGTGCGAAAAATACCGGGCAGCGGGCGGAAAGATAGACCGCCACAATGGCGCTGTCGCAAATACCATTGGCCATTTTCCCCAAAGTGGTCGCCGTTGCGGGGGCCACCAACATGGCATCGGCCCACAGGCCAAGTTCTACGTGGTTGTTCCAGCTTTCTCCGTCGTGGACCGAGGTAGTCACCTCGTGTTTTGACAGCGTGGCCAGGGTCAGCGGAGAAATAAAATCAGTAGCAGCTTTCGTCATCAGTACCCGAACCTGAGCACCGGCTTTCACTAAACCACGTACAATCAGGGCTGCCTTGTAGGCAGCAATGCTTCCGGAGACGCCCAGGATTATTTTTTTGCCTTTTAGGGACATATTTGGTGCTATTGAGCTGTTGGGCTGTTGGTACTATTGGACTTTTTGTTGGCACAAAATACAAAGGCCGTCAGTCAAAAATTAATTTAACTGACGGCCCCAAATTTTCGTTGTGGTAGAACTGATCAAAAGGCCAGAGGTGATAATGAGACCAATAGACCAGACCAAACTACTAAACCTCCTCTTCTTCCTCCCGGTCCGAGTTGTACCGGCTGTAGAGTTCATCGTCCAGGTATTCACGCATAGCAATGAGTACCGGATTTGGCAGTTTTTCGTAGAACTTGGAAATTTCGATCTGTTCCTTGTTTTCCACTACCTCTTCGATGGTATCGGTAACTTCAGCAAACTCTTCCAGTTTCTGGTCGAGTTCATGCTTCAGGTCAACGGCCAGCTGACGGGCACGGCGGCTGACGATGGCCAACGTTTCATAGATATTACCCGTGTCTTTGACCACGTTCTGGATGTCGCGGGCGCTTACGTCGGGGCTAAGGCCTTGAGCCCGTGCTTTGATATCTGACATTTTCGAGTTCTTTTAGTTGTTTTGAGGTTTTTGTGCTGAGTTGCTTTACTTCTTCGGCGTACTGACTTTCGGGGTATCGCTCAAGAAAAGTATTGATCAGTTTCTCGGCTTTGTCAAAACGTTCTCCCTTCCGGGTAACGTAGCTGAGATCAGCGTACTGATACTGGCTTTTAGCCATCAGGTAACGAACTTCTTCGGCGCGCTGAGTTTCGGGGTAGTCCTTCAGGACGTTCTCAAAACTTTGCTGCGCTGATTCAAAACGCCTGAGGTCCACGTAGAGTTTTGCGGATTCGAAATCCTTCAGCTCCATCTTGGCCCGCATCTCATCAATGAGGCGGTTCGCTTCAGGAATTCGTTCGCTGTTGGGGTAGCGGTTGGCGAATTCTTCGAAGCCGTCGATGGCTTTCACACTGTAGCTTTGGTCGAGACGGTAAACGGGACTAAGCTTGTAGTTCGAGTAGGCAGACATGAAGTCCGCTTCCTCCTTCAAAGTACTACCACCGTAAGTAGTGGCAAAGTTCTTGAAGTAATAGCTGGCCAATACGTACTGCCGGGTGTAGTAATACGTGTAAGCGTAGCGATAAGCAATCTGCTCCGCTTCGGCCTTACCCCGGAAGGGAGCGATGGAGAGCTCGTAGAGCGTCTGGGCGCGCTGATACTCTTCCGCATCGTAGTACTCATTGGCTTTTTTTAGCCATAGAGCAGCGTCTCCGCTGGTACGGACGGTCTCAAATTCGGACTTGCAGCCGAAGGTAATGAGGGCAACGAAAAGCAGGGAAAGAATGGAAGTAAACTTCATAAGGGGCGCAAAGATAAGGGTTTCTGCGACAAAAGTGATCCGGGGCAGCATAAGATGTTGAGAATTATGCGCGCTGACCGATTTTCAAGTAGGTCGATGGCGGAGCGTAACTACCGGAATCAATTTTTACGTAGAAGACAATGTTTGAAATTTCGCACCAAAGAGTCTCTAGTCAGCGATAAAGGTTGGTTAGATAATTTAGTTAATGCAGTCTTCTGTCAACCATACAACCAACTTAGTTTTCATTGTATCCGGTAATCGTTTCAGGAATTAAGAGGGACTAGTAGAATCCGGTATTCAGTACGTGAACGTAGCCACCAAATAAGTGCTGATCGGGCAGGGCTTTCCCCCATCCGACCAGCATGAACATGATAACTTCTGAAGGTTCCAATGCGTAGCGATGAGGGTACTACCGCACAACCAATCGCTTAACCACCGAGCCATTGCGAAGTAAATACACACCAGATGGCAAGCCCGATACATTGATACTAAACTGGGACTGACCTGAACGGACTGCATCTGCCGTTGAAAGGACCACCTGTCCGGTAAGATTAAGGAGTTCTATATCTGATTGAGTATTTACCGTCACCCAATCGGTGGCCGGGTTAGGGTAGGCATAAAAACCATCAACGGGATTAAAGCTGGTGGATACAACGGGAGAGAACGTAAAGCCACCATCGAAGTCAACCTGCTTGAGGCGGTAATAGAGGTCTCCTGCTGCGTACGCTTCATCGAGGTAGGCGTAGGTTACTGATTCATCGCTGTTGCCTACTCCTGAGATTCGGCCAAGGGCCTGCCATTCAGCACCGTCATTGGAGCGTTGCACTTCGAAGTAGTCGCTGCCCGTTTCAGAGGCTGTCGCCCAATTAAGTTGGATGGCTTTATCAACCTTGTGGGCAACAAAGGCGATGAAATCCACCGGAAGTGCTACAGAGGCATTTATTTCCTGACTGGAAATGCCTGGCCCGTGGACTGTCAGGATAAGTTCATCGCAGAATAGGTCCTCGATGGTTGCCGGTACGTCGCAGTCTGCCTGGTAGGCGTTGCCCCTGGTGCTTACCTGACCGGTTCCTCCACGGTTATTAAGCGGCAGGAATAATGTACTGGAGCCACAACCAACATCACCCTGAAGGGTGTAAAGCCCACGGGCAGGAATATTTTCTCCCGTAAAGATGATTTCGTAGTCGAAAACAACATCGTAGTTGTAACCATTTGGGCAAGGGGTGTTAATCTGAATACCCGTTGGTTGGAGCAAAATACTGACTGTGTAACCGTCAGAAGATACCACCTCAATGGGTGTTTGTGCTGCAAGAGTTTGGCTAAAGCCAAGCTGGAGAAATAAGAGCGCTAGTAAAATTCGTTTCATGAGTAGATGATTAGAGTAAAAAAATCATCTTGTTGACGTCGACATCATGAAAAAGTCATCAAAAAGTACCGTTTTCTTTCAAAAACATACCGTTTTCTGTTAAATATTACTCAAGTTGAAGATTTTCGCCTCAGGAGCCGTCCGGCGGATTTCCACCAATTTCGTCAGGTAAAAGAGATTCGTGAGGCGGTAAATAGTGGCCTTGGATCATCGCCCAATCAATTCCTTTAGGCTGGGGTAGCCGGATAGAGGTTGGTCGGCCGACTTTGGTCGCTGCCATCTGTTCCATACTTCTAAGCAACTGATGGTTCATATCTCTCAGCGAGAACAGTTAACTTGCACCCAACCGACTACCAGACCAATAGCACTAACAGACCAATAATTCCAACAGACCAATCGCCCTTCCTCCACGCATCGATGAACTCCGGATGTTCTACAACACCACCATCCGGCCCGAGCTCTACCGGCTCGAACGGCTACGGATACGATTGATCCGGGGGATTATGGTGTCGTTGATCGCAGTGGTCATCCTGTTCATTGCTTTTGTCATCTTTGACCTCGGGTTCCTGATCTTCCTGCTGGCAATGCCCATCATTTTCTACGTCGGATCATTGTATTACCGGATCGAAAAATTCCGGCAAGCCTTCAAACCTGCCATCATCAACCTGTTGTTGGAGTTCCTTAACGACGCCCCCAACTATCGCTCCCTCACCTACGACCCTAAACACGCCATCCACCAAGACAGGTTTGAGCGCAGTGGGCTCTTTCGGCCCTTACCCGACAGCTACCACGCCGAGGACTACATCAAAGGACTGGTAGGAGAGATGGCCTTCGAGATGGGAGAAACTTACGTTAAGGAGATCAGTCCGGCGAGTAACCGGTTGCTGACGGTCTTTAGCGGACTGTTTGTCCACGCCGTGTTTAACGAACCAACCACTGGCCGCATCGCCGTTTGGCCCCGGCACAACCTCCGCAGGCTAAAACGGACCGTTGATGCCTACGTCTCTAAGGGAGGCAAACCTGCAGATATTGAGATCATGAACCCCGGTTTCCGGGAGGAATTCGCCGTTTATGCTCACTCGGGTACTCACGTTGCGGGAATTCTGACGCCGCCCATGCAGGATGCCCTGCTGGAGTTTGCCCGCACCCAGGAGCAGGACATCTTCTTCGCCGTTCATAACCAGGACCTGTTCATCGGTGTAGCCCATGACTACGACATGCTGGAACCAAGTTTCTTCAAATCCAACCTCTCCTTCAGCATCATTCGTAAATTCTACACCGACATCACACTAATGCTGGGAGTGATTTCGGATTTTGACCAAACGCACTAGGTAGGCGAAAACTTGCTGCGCTCGTTTTCTGATAGACGGTCGCTTCGCGACCTAATAGTTTGGTAGACGCTTCGCTTATAGAGCTGCCGCACCAGGCTGCTCGCTGTGCTCGTGTAGCCATCGTTTACTTTGAACTCCTCATCTTAGTGTAACATATTAATGTCTAAGTGCTTCAATGGTTCCTCCCCCGCTCGCCCCACCGTATCTTAGCCCTAACGAAACCATCCCCCAGCGAATGAACCAACGATGCTCCCTACTCTGCTCCTTTTACTCTGCCTCTGCATCCTGCGGCCGCGCCCTCATCAGAAAAGGGAAAAAGGAGGAAGGGAGAAGGCCTGTCCTAGGTTCCCCCATACTATTAATGCTTATTGTTTTCCTTTTCTCTTGTTCTCCTTTGCGATCCCAAGAAACTGACTATTTCGCCCACCATAATTTTACCAG
>JBGCFZ010000400.1:0-9597 GCA_045110355.1 Lewinella sp.
GCTCTGTCAAGCCGATCTTGTCACATTAACTGCGGCGTCTTTTACCCGCTGGCTGCGTTGCTTGAATCCTCATTTAGCTACGGCTAAACTCCGGTTCAAGCGCCTTGCCCGCAGGCAAAATTCACCAGCATTTAATGCGACAGAATCGACCTGACAAAGCACTAGCTGCGTGCTAATTGTCCCAAACCACTCCGGCTTAGGTATAATCCAAAGCAACTACGAAGAAGCAGCCTCCATACGCAAGGTAACGACCGTCCCCGTATGCGCTCGATCCGGGTTAAGATCAGTAGTATCTACCGAGAGGTTGATGCGGTCGTTTTCGGCCAGTAGGTTTTGCCGGTCAGACAGGATTTGGGTGGCACGGGATACGTGCCCGGCGGGGGACTTAAGTAAAGCGGAAATTTTTCGTCCAACGCCATTGTCTGAAATGGTACAGATCAATACGTCATCGTCCTCAGGGTCCAACCTGAAATGTATTTTCAACTCTCCCCCACTGTCCAGTGGTCGCAGACCGTGGTTGATGGCATTTTCAACAATTGGCTGAAGGAGTAATGAGGGTACTTCGTCCATGTCCGGATCGATGTCCGGATCAATGGTTATTTCGCTGGTGAACTGGTCGGGGAATCGCAGTTGTTCGAGATTTATATAACGGGTCAACATATCAGCCTCCTCTGCTACGGAAGTAAATCGTCGACGGGAGGACTCCAGGAAGAGGCGCATCATCAGGGAAAAATCCGTCAGGTATTTAGCCGCATCAACGGCTTCCTCCCGCTGAATGTACTCCCTGATGGCATTCATGGCGTTAGAGATAAAATGCGGGTTCAGTTGTTGGCGCAACGACCTGAGTTCGAGACTTTGAAATCGGCGGGTGGTTTCCAATTGGGCCTTGAGTTGATTCATACGGTAGTGATAAATCCCATAGATCAATAATCCCAAGCCGATAAAACAGGCGGCGAAGAACCAAAAAGTAAGGTACCATGGCGTCTGCACTACCACTTTGATTGCGCGCATTTTAGCCGTTCTGCGTCCTTCACCGTCGTAGCCCTGGAGGTTAAAAGTATACTCTCCGGGGTTCAGCTGGGTGTACCTGATGGACGGTGTACCCGTTTGCGCCGTCCAGTCCGGGTCGAACCCCTCCAGAAAAGTCTGGTATTGACGTGCTCCTTTCGCGAAAAAATCAGGCAACGTAAAGTCGAAGGCACAGTAGATAACGGAAGGTGCTAAAACCAACGGTCCTTCCCAACCAGCGGGTAAGTGATGGACGGTTTCATAGCCTACTTTAGTATCTAAAATACGATAGGCCGTAAGAGTGGGTTCGTAGGGACTCTGTTCGGGTTTAAGGTCATCGACCTTAAAGGAAACAAAGCCATTAATCCCGCCTGCATACCAGCGCTGGTCTTTTTCATTAAAAAAGATGGACGCCGTATTAAATTCATTGTCTCCCAGTCCGTCTTCGGTAGTAAAGATGGCGGTAGTCTGTTCGTCTGTGCCATGAAGGACCAGTCCGTTAAATGTAAATACCAACAGGTGATTATCCCTGGTGATGCGCGTGGCGGCCAGGTCATTACTCGGGAGGTTCAGGAACATTCGGGGATCCGCAGGCCCTTTGCCAGGCTCATTGGTACCTCCGACGGTAGAGAACTCCCCCGTTTCGGGATGGAAATTTTGAATGCCCCGTTGTAAGGTAGACAGCATCAGGTCTCCGGAAGCAGAAACTACGATATCTGTGACGGCGGTATTTTTCCCATCTTCCAAATTAAAACTACGCAGTTGTTCCGTGGCAAAGTCGAAGCGATAAAAGGCAGCATCGGTACCAAACCAGATACAGTTTCTGCTTGTGTCTCGGGCAGCACCTTTGGTATAGCCCATTACCTCATACTCTGGCCCGGTAGTTTTGATCAGGCAGAATGAGTCTAGGGCAGGATAGAAATAATACATCTGACCTTCCCGGTGATTCACTTTGTGCTCTGTGATCAATAATAATTCGTTCGAGGACCGGCCGTTGGTAATCCAGCGAACGACCTGGTTAGGTACTGGGAGGTCCCAGCGTTTCCAGCTACCGTCAGTCGGTCGGTACCGGTAAATGGTCCCCAGGTAAGTTTCACCGTCAAGATCACAACTTTGGCCATAGATGTCTCCCTGGTAATTGAGCAGGTTTGTACCACAGCCGTAATGATCAGAGATGGAGCCATCGGGCTCAATCATCAGAATAGAATCGAGGGCACCTGATTGGGCATCTATCCGGAACCAATATGGCATCCGGGAGTCTTTATTGGTGTAAACATTCCCCTCATCATCGGCAGCAAAACCTCTCATAACGTGGCCGAATTTCCCAGGCTGGAGTTGGCTGTAAAGATAGCGACGAAAAGGATTTTCCTTTGCCTCAGGAATCCGAATATGAAAGAGTCCGCCATAGGTATTAAGTCTGATTTCCCGGGAAAAATCCTCTCCTGAAATTGAGATGATGCGGTCATCAATACGCTTTAACCACTCCCCTGACTGCCGGCCGGAAGAAGTCACCATTTCAAGACCGTTGATTCTTTTCATGATTGGGTCGAGGTACCCAATGAGGAGGTTATTTTGCTGGTCCTCCATAAAAAAGTTAACGGTTTCTCCCGAAGCCAGTCCGGGTACAGCCGCAAAAGCAGTTGCCTCAGTAGCAGCATAGAACAATCCTTCAAAGCAACTGTACCACACCCCACCCTTTGAGTCTCGATAAATCTTAACCGGGGCAAGTGTAGTAGGTAAAGGAATTTGACGATCCCCTTGCTTTTTTCCTTCTATAAGCTGATGCTTAACCTCCCGGTATAACAAGTAAGACTCCGAGGAGGCATAAATCAGTTGATCTCCACGCTTAAGCTCCTGTTTTAGGTTGAAGACTGGTTTTTGTTCGTTACCAGGCGTGTATTCAAAGATGGCACTGCCCTTTGCGAAATAAAGCGCCTTACCGGTTTGCTGACTGGTTCCGGCAAAAAAACCTTCATTGCTTTCCCCCAACCGGTCACCAAATGCTTCCAGCGTCCCCGGATCAAACACCTCTACAGAATCTGGATAGTTAGTAGGTATGGAATACAAGTAGCCTCCTGCTCCTAGGCGAAGGGTTCCATTAAACAATTGAGGGAACTTCGAGAAGGAGGTGATCCGGTAACCATCCGCGCGGCAGATACCTCCTCCAGTGCCAATCCAAAGTAAATTATCCTCGTCAAAAGCAGAGTTGTAAACGGAACGGTTGAGGAGGCCATCCTTAACCGTATAGTGGTTAACCAGGGTATCTCCCAGTGCTTCCTCCCCGGCAACCAACTGTAGAGGCAGCAACCAAAAGGCGCAGCATAAAAATTGAGTAATTGAGAGACATTTATACATATGTAAAATACCCTAAAGTTAAAACCCCACTAATACTGACCAATCACAATGCTGGTGAAAACACCAATCCACAGGAGGGGACTGATAAAAAGCACTAACCGGTTTAAAGTTTAATACCAAACTGTATGATGTAGCTTTCGTCTGGCCTGCCTAAATTAGAGGTTCATACACGAATATAAGCAGATAGTGCCTACATTTAGGTTTAAATACATCCCTTTTTGCTTACGATACTTATTGATGACGAGCCTGCAGCTATTATTGAGCTGCAGGCACTGCTGCGTAAAAAACACCCAAACCTCACGGTTGCGGGTTCGGCGAACAACATCCTTGATGGTCTCCAAAAGATCGAGACCTTAAAACCCGACTTAATATTTCTCGATATTCAAATGCCGGGGGGTAGTGGCTTTGATCTCATCCGGCAGCTAAAAAAAGGGAACCGGCCAGAGATCATTTTTGTCACCAGCCAGAGCAATTATGCTATTCAGGCTTTCAGCTGCGCAGCACTTGGTTATGTTTTGAAGCCCGTTGAGCAAAAACCACTTGCGGAAGCCATTACCGTTGCAGAAGAACGCATTCGACAAAAGAACAATGAACAACGGCTGGAAACCCTGCTTAAGAACCTGAAGACATCGGACACCTCCAAGCAGCAAATCGGTATTCCACACGATCGGGGTGTTGAATTTGTACCAGCAGGCAGCATTATTTACTGCGAGGGGGTAGAACGGTATACCAGGATCCACTTGAAGGATAACGGTACTCGTCTCTCTTCCTATGCCATCGGCCAGTACCGAAAAATGTTAGTGGATCATGACTTTTACCCGATTCATCGTTCCATTTTGGTCAACCGTCGCTATGTGAAAGGAATCAACCGTGCGGGGCAACTGGAGCTGACCACTCACCAAAAGCTTACCGTCAGCCGGCGTCGCCGAGCAGAAGTAGAAGCTTGGCTAAAAGCTGGCCGATAGCGTATTATCAGCTTAAGAGCGTGCCTAGGTATGGGGTAATTCCAACCAGTTATCGCCCATAACCCTGGAGTCTTCAAAGTACCTATTGGGCTATTAATCAGTCCTAAACTTAATTCTATGACCACTCGTAGGACCAAGTCAACCGCTCGTGCGATACCACTTGCCCTGAGCAGCCCCCCAACTTACATTTGCCGTAGGTAAAATTGATACGAATTGAATCATTGAAACACAGGTCTAATTCTATCACACAATTCTAGTTTTTTCTTGATAGACACTAAGAACAACATCGTATTTTTTTTAGATTAACACCACGATAGCCAATCAAGCCCTGCCCGCTTTCTCACAGAAAGCGGGCTTTTTTTTTGCAGGTTGCAGGTTGCAGGTTGCAGGTTGCAGGTTGCAGGTTGCAGGTTGCAGGTTGCAGGTTGCAGGTTGCAGGTTGCAGGAAAAAAATGGCCACAGGCAATTAAACGAAACTTTTCAGCGGATTTTTTAAAAAACGCCCTTGTTCTGGAACGAAGCAAGCGGCCTCATACGGTGGTCCAATCGTATGTACAAGTATCGCCAATCACAGATCGCATATTTTACGAGCGAAGCGAGCTGCCTCGTGCGGTAGCCTATTAACGCGAATCAAGAGCTCAATCTACCAAGCGCGAAGCGCCTCTATCGAGAAAAGAAGCGTAGCGACTTTTGCCTACTTTTGCCTCCATGTACAAAAGCCTAGTAATCAAAGTTGGCACCAATGTCCTTACCCGGCCCGATGGTCGGCTTGACGTGACCAACATCAGCCATCTTGTTGACCAGATTGCCGGACTGAAGCAGGCGGGGATCAATCTGGTGCTGGTTTCCTCCGGTGCCGTTGGCGCGGGCCGGGAAGTGCTGGGCGCTCAACAGGAGTTTGGAGAAGTGGCCCGCAGGCAGGTACTCAGTGCCGTAGGACAAGTACGCCTGATGGAGTTGTACCGGCAATTGTTTGCGGGGCATGGCCTCCACTGTGCTCAGGTACTGGCCACCAAGGGAGATTTCCGCGACGACCTCCACGCAGATAACATGCTTAACTGTTTCAGCGCGTTGTTGCTCGACGATGTGGTTCCCGTCGTCAACGAAAACGACGTGGTGGCCGTGTCCGAATTAATGTTTACGGACAACGACGAGCTGGCGGGCCTGGCGGCGAGGATGCTGGAAGTCGACGCCTTGGTCATCCTTTCCAGTGTGGAGGGATTGTATGATGGGCCGCCGGAGGCGGACGGCAGTCGGCTGATTGACGAAGTGGACGCTGAGGATACCTCCGTCCTGGGCTTTGTTCAGGAGAAAAAAACGTCGTTCGGCCGCGGAGGCATGGCCTCGAAACTGGAGGTCGCCATCCAGACCGCCAAAGCAGGCATTCCGGTGCTGCTCGGTAATGGAAGACGACCAGACATCTTGCTCAACCTTAGCCGGGGGACCTGGCCGGGCACGGTGGTGCGGAAAAGTGAATGAGCGGATCAAAAATAGCTTCCGCTCGTGGCGGCTCCTTCAACCATTCCCTGCACCTGCGGCCCCGCATTAAAATCAAGCATTTTGCCACAAAAAGCTCCTTTCGGTCGTTAGGAAAATGGTGGCGCGCACGCAGGTGCAAAATTGGGTTAAAGTGCAAGGAGCGCTACCCACCCAAACCTCGTACCTTTGCCCGCCCTTAAGAGCATACGACCAGATGAAACTCTCCCTTCAACTTTCCGGCTTTTTCGCCGTCCTCCTCATTTTACTCTTTGCCTCTTGCGAAGTGGACACCCAGTTCGTCACCGGAGACGAAGTACAATTACGCTTCAGCCAAGATACCGTGGCCTTCGACACCGTATTTACGGCCAGGGGCTCGGCCACGCGCCAGTTCAAGGTGTACAACGACCAGGACCAACCAATAAAAATAGACCGGATTTCCGTTGCCGGAGAAACCGGCGTTAATTTCATCTTTAACGTCGATGGCACCCAGGGGCCGGAAGCCACCGACGTGGTCATCTGGGGAAATGACAGCATTTTCGTCTTCGTGGAAGTAGAAGTCGACCCCACCGAACCGGAAGAAACCAGTCCTTTCATCGCCGAAGACCTCCTGATCTTCGAGACGGGCAATGTTCGGGAAGACGTCGTTTTGCTGGCCTTTGGCCAGAACGCCAACTACATCAACGAATTCAATCGTGGAGCCTTCTTCAGGATCACCTGTGACAATGGCATTGCGACCCTACCCGTCGATTTGCCTACCGTCATTTACGGCTCCATGTTTATCGACAGCTGTGTTGTACAAGCGCTTCCCGGCACCAGAATTTTCTTCCATGGTGGTGTACAGCGAAACGACCAAATCGGTGGCAATGGCTTTTTCAACGATGGTTTCATTTTCACCCAGCCCGACGGCAGCCTCCAACTCCTCGGTACGCTGGAAGATCCTGTCATCGTCAGAACCGACCGGTTAGAATCAGCGTTTGACGAAGATCCCGCCAAATACCGTGGCCTGATTCTGGGACCGGGCAGTAAGGACAACCGCCTGGAGCACACCCAATTGCTGAATGCTATTGTAGGTATTACGGTAGACAGCCTTGCAGAAGTTACCATCGAGAACTCCGTCATCGCTTATTCCGGCGGACCGGCCATCTCCGCCTACCAATCGGATGTCACGGTTAGCAACTCCGTTTTTCATTCCAATTTCGGCAACGCCATCCAGTTCGTTAAAGGCGGCAGTCTCACTATGGACCACACAACCATCGCCAACTACGGCGTTGATGCCAGCAGCCTGGTACTAACAAACTTCAGCTGCGATGATTCCGGCCAGAATTGTATCGCCGCACCAATGGTGACACAGATTCGCAACTCTATCATCAGCGGTTCCCGGGGGAGTGAGCTCATTTTCCTCGACATCTTCGAAGGGATGGAGCCCAGCCAATTCAGGGCCAGCATCGAAAACTCCGTCGTTCGAACCGACCAGCCTTTCCTCGACAGCCAGGACGGACTATTCGCCGACTTCTACGAAGCCATCTGCAACGGATGCCTGAACCTCACCTTCGGCGACCCGCTGTTCCTGGCCATCGAACAAGACGATTATCAACTCGACTCCCTGAGTATCGCTCGTGATCTTGCGGACTTCCTGCCGGAGCTGCCCGTCGACCTGCTGGGCGTTGACCGGGATATGGTTACACCCGACGCGGGGGCTTATGAGCGGGTGGATCGGTAGGTTGCAGGTTACAGGAAAAAATGGCCACAGGCCATTCAAGCAAGTTTTCAAAGTGCTTTTTTTACTTTTCTTTAGCTTTTTCAAGAAAATTGCTATACGAGCGAAGCGAGCTGAGCAGTCTCCCCTCTCCCGAGGAGAGGGGTTGGGGGAGAGGGATCAAGCACAGCAACCTGCAACGTGCCGAAGGCACTATGCAACAAGGAGCAAAGCGACTGACTGCCACCTGCAACGGTCGTGAAGCAGACCCCAAAAGGTTAATTAAACCGTAATTAACCTAAGCCACCTTCCGAACCTTGTATATTGTGGTCTCGCTCTGTTTATCTACACATTTTCGGTATGTACAAACTCTTACCCTTATTAATTTGCTTCTTTTTCCTGACGCCACTCATGGCCCAGGTGGAGTTATCTTCTGATTACTTTCCGCAGGTTGGAGACACCTTGCGCATCGTTGTCGCTGATAGCACCTATGCGGCAGGCCTCGACCAATTGACCCCGGGAATAGATCGGGAGTGGGATTTCGGTACACCCGTTGGCGTTGAATCCCGCGCTCAGGCCGTGTCAAGTGTAGCAGGAGATACTCTTTTTCCGAATGCTGATCTGAAAATCCAAAACTTCAGTGCTACCCTGAGCTATTATGAGGTTACGGAAACTTCCTTCAATCTGGTTGGCGTACAAACCCGGATAGACCTCTTCCCAGATATTGGCATCACCGCCCCGGTAACCCCTTCACGGCCGATACGTCGGGCACCGCTGAGGTACGAAGATTCGTTTTCTACCCAAGCGAACAATACCATTACCATCAGCACGGACAGCCTGCCGGCGGAAGCACTGGCTGTACTGGGTCCTTTAGCCACCAGCATCGATTCTCTGCGCATCACCACCGAATCTACCAGAGAAGATATGGCCGACGCTTACGGTACCATCATCCTTGGAACGAATACCTTCGAAGTACTCCGGGAAAAGCAAGAGGAGAGTATTTATGTTCGCCTGGAAGCTAAAAACAATGCCCTTCGGGTTTGGGGAGACATAACTGAATTAGCCATCAACCAGTCACCAGATTTAGCCGGTGTTTTGGGTCAACAACCAGCGACCATCACCTACTTTTACTGGAGTCCTGGAGTGATTGAACCCATTGCAGAATTCTTAACTGACGCGGAAACCGGGTTCGTGCAGCTCATGAGTTATAAGCGGCCTCCTACTTCCACGTCTACTGGCGGGCCAAGTATTTCGCAAGCTTCCGTCCGGGTATTCCCCAACCCTGCCAGGGACCTGGCCACCTTTGAAATCGAAGGATTGGAGCGCGGTCGTTACTACCTGAACCTCATCAATATGATGGGCCAGCAGGTCGACTCCAAGGAATTCTCCCCGTTAGGCAACCAAACACGTCTGAATCTGGACGTAAGTGCCTTGCCTCAGGGCTCTTACATGTATAGCCTACGGAATGAACGAGGGCGAACGATTTCTACTAAAATTTTGAAGGTGTATTAGGAGCTGGCTAGGCCTTTGCTTACTATCTTTCCAGCTATGAAATTCAGCGATCTCCTCCCCTGCTTCTTACTACTATTAGCCTGCACCTGCGCCCGCGCCCAAAAAGCTGCTCCCTACACCACCATCAACGACATTCCCTATCGCACAGAGGCTACCGACACCTATGCCCAAAACCGCTGTAAACTAGACCTCTACCACCCCACCGACAGCACCAACTTCGCCACCATCGTTTACTTCCATGGCGGTGGATTGGAGTTTGGGAATAAGCATTTTATCGATGCGTGGAAAGAAAAGGGCATCGCCGTAGCTACTGCCAATTACCGGCTGCACCCCAAGGTAAAAAACCCAGTCTACACCCAGGATGCCGCTGCGGCAGTGGCCTGGGTCATGAAAAATATCGATGATTACGGCGGAGACCCCAGCCGTATTTACGTCACGGGTCACAGCGCCGGCGGCTACCTCACCAGCATGATCGGGTTGGACACGACCTACCTCGGTGCCCACGGCCTCCACCCCGACAGCCTCGCCGCCTTATTACCCTTCAGCGGCCATACGATCACTCACTTCACGCCGCGCAAAGAG
>JBGCFZ010000401.1:0-12166 GCA_045110355.1 Lewinella sp.
CAAAGGTAATAGTATAAGGGCATCACATACGTAACCTTTTTTCGCTACTTTAAAATAAAAACCCTACTTTTGTCCTGCTAGCAGTTCTGTTAGCCGATCAATCAGCCAATTTTTCTGTGGCTACGCTGATCAACTTCTTCATAAAGTTGCCATTTTACTAGAGGTCTTAATACACCTTAATATCGTTTCCCTTCACTGGAAGCAGAACAACCTTCAAAGTATACCGGCAATATTCCCCACCAGCGCGCATCTGAATTTCTGTGCACCAATTTCCCCCCAATTCACCTTCTATAGTACCATATAATTAATGTTAAGCATAGCGCAATTAAAGGCCATGCTGGTCCCTGAACTAAAGGACCTGGCCGACAACATGGGACTTAAGTCCTATCAGAAACTTAAGAAACAAGACCTCATTCTGGCGATTCTCGATCACCAGGCCGTGCAGGGAACATCCTCTGCAGCTGAACCCCCCGCGGCATCAGACACTGACCGCGTACCTAACCGTAGGGCTGCTGCCCTGGCTTCTGCTGCTAAGCGCGGTGATGGCGGTAAGGACAGCGATAAACCTAAGGCACGTACTTCACGTGGCCGGGGCAAAGCCACCGATAAAAAACAAGATTCAGACGAAAAGCCCACTCGTGGTCGTCGTACCGCCCGTTCTGCCAAAGAGGACAGCGGAGACGACGAAAAGCCGACCCGTGGTCGCCGCAGCTCCCGGGCTGCCAAGGCGGAAGACGGCGGAGATGAAAAGCCAAGCCGTGGCCGTCGTACCGTCCGCGGTGCCGATGCCAATTCGGACGAAAAGCCGACCCGTGGTCGCCGCAAGAGTAGCGGAGATGGCGAAGACGCTGGCAAATCAGAAGATACCGGCCGTGGCCGTGGTCGCGGACGGAACACCGCCCCAGAATCAGGTAACGAGGAAGAGACTGTTGGCCGTGGCCGTGGTCGTGGCCGAAACGTCGCCTCGGAATCAGGTAATGGCGAAGAGACTGGTGGCCGTGGCCGTGGTCGTCGTCAAGCCCGTCCTGATAGCGGTGAAGATGGTGGTCGTGGCCGTGGTCGGAACGCCGCTTCAGGCGAAGACCGGGATCTGCCCACTGAAGAACAGCAGGAATTTGCTCGTGGCCGTGGCCGCACCGGCGAAAATCAGCAACTGGAACGTTACGAACGCCGCCGGTATGATGATGATCGTGGAGGCCGCACCCGCGGCGGAGACCGCCAGGCAAACTCAAATCAAAATCGGGGAGGCGATGATCGCAACCAGAACAACGAGCGCGGTAACCGCAACAACGATCGCAACCAGAACAATGAGCGTGGCAACCGCCAACCACGCACGCCGGAGTACAAACTAGATGGCCTCGTGTCCTCTTCCGGTATCCTGGAAATGATGCCCGACGGTTATGGCTTCCTCCGGTCGCCGGATTACAACTACCTCACCAGTCCGGACGACGTCTACGTCAGCCCGCAACAGGTGAAGCAATTCGGCCTACGGACGGGTGATACCGTTAAAGGACCGGTTAAACCGCCAAAGGAAGGAGAGAAGTACTTCGCTTTACTGGAAGTGGATCTGATCAACGGCATGGAACCGAAACGGATGCGCGACCGCGTTCCCTTCGACTACCTCACCGCTCAGTTTCCCACCGATAAGTTTACCCTAAGTGGCCGGCCCGATGGGAAAGATTACGGCATGCGCCTGATCGACCTGTTTACGCCGATCGGTAAAGGACAGCGTGGTCTGCTCGTAGCCCAGCCCAAATCAGGTAAGACCTTCCTACTTAAGGATGTGGCCAACGCCATCGCCGCAAACCACCCCGAAACCTACCTCATTGTTCTGCTCGTTGACGAACGTCCGGAGGAAGTAACGGACATGA
This sequence comes from Lewinella sp., assembly GCA_045110355.1. Taxonomy (GTDB): domain Bacteria; phylum Bacteroidota; class Bacteroidia; order Chitinophagales; family Saprospiraceae; genus Neolewinella. The sequence goes on from JBGCFZ010000401.1 coordinate 1,872, forward strand.
AGCGGAGCGTTAAGGCAGAAGTCATCAGCTCTACCTTTGATGAGCCGGCCGAAAATCACGTTCGCGTGGCCAACGTCGTACTCGAAAAAGCTAAGCGTATGGTCGAATCCGGCCACGATGTCTGTATTTTGCTCGATTCCATCACCCGCCTGGCGCGGGCCTACAACACCGTTCAGCCGAGCAGTGGTAAGGTGCTCTCCGGTGGTGTTGAAGCCAACGCACTGCAGAAGCCTAAGAAATTCTTTGGCGCTGCCCGTAACATCGACGGCGGTGGTTCCCTTACGATTCTGGCTACGGCCCTTATCGATACGGGTTCCAAAATGGACCAGGTCATCTTCGAGGAATTCAAGGGTACCGGTAACATGGAACTCCAGCTCGATCGTTTCCTTGCCAACAAGCGGATGTACCCAAGCATCGACTTCACCAAGTCAAGCACCCGCCGAGACGACCTCCTGCTCGGCCGCGATGTCCTTCAGCGTATGTTCGTCCTCCGCAACCACCTGGCCGACATGAAGCCGGAAGAAGCCTTCCTGTTCCTGATGCGGCACATGAAGAGCACGACTTCCAATGATGAGTTCATCGCTTCTATGAACTCGTAAATCTGCTGCCGTAGGCATGAAAGATAATTATCCCCGGATCGACACTTGTTGGTCCGGGGATTTTTGGTGGGGTATTTTTGAACGCAGTAAACTTGTCAGGATTTGATGAGTTCGACCAATAGACCAATAGACCAATAGACCAATAGACCAATATGACCACAGTACTAAGCCTAACCTTCAATCCCGTTTCCGAAAACACCTACCTCGTTTTCGATAACGAAACCCGGGAAACCATCATATTTGATCCCGGTTGCCTTTCGCCTACGGAAGAACAAGAATTGGTAGAGACCATCGAAGCCCGGCAGTTGAAGCCAGTAAAACTGATCAATACCCACTGCCACTTCGATCACATCTTTGGTAATGCTTTTATCAAGGATAAGTATGGCCTCGAACTGGGCCTTCACGAGCTGGAAGCACCTATCCTCGAAATGGCACCTGTGGTGGTGAATATGTACGGTATGCCACCAATGACGCCATCGCCACCAGCAGACTATTTTATCAACGAAGGAGATACCATTGTGCTGGGGGATACTTCCTTTGAAGTGCTGTTTTGCCCCGGCCATTCACCGGGAAGTATCTGTTTCTACAATAAAGCGGAAGGCTACGTCATCGCCGGCGACGTACTTTTTGATGGCTCCATCGGCCGGACGGACCTCCCGGGTGGCGATCATCAAACCCTGATCGGCTCCATCCTGACCAAGCTCATGCCACTACCCGACGAAACTAAAGTCTACCCCGGCCACGGTGGGCCGACCACGATTGGGAAGGAGCGGACTAGTAATCCGTTTCTGACCTAAGGAGGGTTTCACGGAATTGAAGCTAAGGGAGAAAGCAAAAAACAATGCTGCGTAAAACTTTTTATACCTAATGTTGTTAGGCAAATGTACCTAACAGCAACAGGTAGTGGGTAGCCCCCGCAAACGGTCCGGTTTTTGGCCAAAATTTTTACGTATTGTCGTTCCTTCTTTGCTCCTTTTCGTAGTGGCAGGTTGGTTCTATTGGCAACCGACTGCTTCTATCCGGATAGACGGAGAACGGATTAGGATAGCCACGGTTACTGAGGATCGGTTTTACGAATACATCAACCTGGACGGACGGATAGCGCCAGCGGCGACGTACGTTATTGACAGCAAAATTGCCGGTAACGTGGAACGCATTTTCGTGGAGTCCGGCCAGAACGTCCGCAGGGGAGATACGTTGTTACAACTCTCCAATGCTGACCTGGAGCTGGAAGTGATGCAGCGGGAAAGCCAACTCATCGAACAGCTTAATAATCAGCAACAGACCCAACTTCTCCTTAATCAGAACGATTTCAACCGTCGGGAGCAACTGGTAGAGATAGATTTTCAGCTGGCGCTGCAAGAAAAGCAGTTCCGCCGTGCGGAGGAATTACTGTCCGGAGGGGTCATTGCGACCAGTGATTTTGAGCCAACGGCCAACCGCTACCGCTACTATCAGCGCCGGCGCACCCTGTTAGCGGCCTCCTTTCGGGCCGACAGCCTCGCCCGGCAGGTCCAGTTGAAGCAACTTAGCGCCGCTGAAAACCGTATCCTGAACAACCTGGAAAAGGTGCGGAAAATCCTGGATCGGTTTTACCTGCTGGCGGCGAGAGATGGCCGGCTCAGCGAATTTTCTATCCAATCCGGACAGGCCATCACCAGCGGCCAGCGCCTGGGAGAAATCTACAGCCTGGAAAATCCCCGGATCGTCGCCGAAATCGATGAGTTTTACCTGGATAAAGTTAGTGTGGGGCAACCAGGCCTGCTGCCTGGACGAGGAGATAGTCTCCGCCTTTTGGTAGACAAAATTTACCCCAACGTTAGTGGTGGTCGGTTCCGAATCGAAGCAATAATGGAAGGTGCGCAGCCATCTTCTACCTTTTTCGTTAAGGGGCAATCAGCTCGGTTTCGCTTGCTGTTTGGCCCCGCAGATTCTAGTGTTCTATTGGCCAGCGGCGGCTTTTTCGGCTCCACTGGCGGGAGGTGGGTTTACCGACTTAACGAAACGGGGGCCGAACGGATTCCCATTCGCCTGGGGCGGTCCAACCCTAATTTTTACGAAGTCCTGGACGGCCTCCGTCCGGGTGACCGGGTCATCGTTTCAGCCTATGACGACTTCGACCAGTATAAAACCATAATGCTCAATTGAATATGAATACCTCTCCCAATACCTCACCTTCATTGGTGGAAATGCTTGGTATCTATAAATACCATTTCACCAAAGATGTGCAAACTGCCGCCCTCAATGGCCTGAACCTAAAGATTCATGCTGGCGACTTCGTCGCCATTACCGGCCCTTCCGGCAGTGGTAAATCGACCCTGCTGAATTTACTTGGCCTGATCGACGAGCCTTCCAAGGGGACTTACCACCTGCATGGTCAGGAAGTTGGTGCTCTTTCCCGGCGGGAGCGGTCCCGGCTCCGTAAAGAAAGTATGGGCTTCATCTTCCAGAGCTTCAACCTGATTGATGAGCTGACGGCTGCGGAGAATGTGGAACTTCCCCTCATTTATCTCAAGGTTCCATTGGCTGAGCGCCGCCGTCGCGTAGCGGAGGCAATGGCGGAGCTGGAGATGAACCATCGGATGGACCATTACCCCCGCCAATTATCCGGCGGCCAACAGCAACGAGTCGCCATCGCCCGGGCCATCGTGACCCAACCTGCTCTCATCCTTGCGGATGAGCCTACGGGGAACCTGGATTCCGAGAACAGCCGGGTAGTAATGGAAAAATTACGTCAGTTCCACCAGCAAGGCTCCACCATCATTATGGTTACCCACTCCCAGGAAGACGCAGCGTATGCCTCCCGCGTCATCCAGCTTTTTGACGGAACACAGCTGCTCACCGAAAAAGAGTTCATCCGGCAGCAGGCCCAAGGGTAACCTGAAGCCATATTGCGTACCCACCTTGTTTGGGTAGCATTGATGGTGTATCGCTCTTCACTTTACCACATTGTATCAAAAAAAACTTCACCATGCCTTCTAAAGTACTTGTTGCCGCCTCTACCAAACCGCTGGTGCTCTCTGTTTTATCCCACGGGAAAAACTACGGGTATCGCATCATAAAAGAGATTGAAGCACTCTCCGGAGGAACGTTGCAGTGGACGGATGCCATGCTTTATCCAGTGCTGAAACGAATGGAGAAAGAGACCTTAATCACTGCTCAATGGGTGGTAACGGAAAACGGCCGTAAACGGAAGTACTACGAGATCACCGACGTGGGCAAAGCACAACTCCAAAAAGACCGCCAGGAGTGGCTCAGTGTCAATCGAATTTTCGCCCACCTCTGGGCCTCGAATACCGACCTCTTGCCTACCAAAGACTAACGAAACAACGCTATTAAGATGGACGATTTTAACCTGGATACGGCCCTGGCCGACTGGCGCCGCTATGTAGTGGCGGAAATAGCGCCAGAAACTGGCGAACTGGAAGAACTGGAAGCCGGTTTGCTGGATCGATACGATGAGTTTCTAATTAAGGGCTATTCTTCAGAAAAAGCTTTTTCCGAAGCCAGGCGCCTGGCTACACCACCCTCCCGCCAGCGAGGCGTCAATACAAAGCTTGGGGCTGGTTGGTCTCTGCTCGCCAACTACCTGAAAGTTGGTATCCGTAATCTCCGTAATCGTCGTTGGTATAACCTGACCAACTTCGTCTCCCTCACCATGGGCATCATTACGGCTGTTCTCGCCGTCCTGTACCTGAACTACGAAACCAGCTACGATGCTTTTATCCCCGAGGTAGATCGGAAATACCGGGTAGGGATGGACCTGCGTTCTCAGGGCTATAGTATGATCGGCTTTGCGGATTATAATGCTACGGGATCTGTGGGACAACGCCGCCAGATTGAAGCTTTCTCAAGTATTCCCGGCGTAGAGCGGGCCGTGCAATTTGGCGCATTTCCCGAACCCCAAAAGGTGACGATCAACGAGCGCGAAATAAGGTTAGAAGATCGGTTGCAAACGAATACTCCGCTGGAGTTTCTGACCTATTTCGATTGGAAATTTCTGGCAGGCTCTCCCGGAGCCTTTACTGCTGCACCCCTTACTGCTTTGCTGACCGAGCGGGAGGCGATCCGCTTCTTTGGCGATGATTGGCAAGATCAACAACCCGTTGGTCAAACCCTGCGCATCGATACAACGGATTACACCATTGCCGGGGTCTTGGCGAACGTCCCTTCCAACGCTCATTTCAACTTTTCATTGGCGCTGAATACCCCAAAGATCAACTATTGGGGAGCGCGTACCTACGTAGAGCTTACGAAAGGAGTAGATCCCGTTGTAGTACGACAGCGGATCAACGAGAATTTTGCGACAATTAATAATGCGCTGGCCGAAGACGAACTCTTCGGAGGTGTCATTCTACAGCCGATTCGTTCCCTCCACCTTGAGTCCGACCTTTTGTATGAATTAAAGCCACGTGGCAACGTTGGATACCTCTACATCATTGGCCTCATCGCGCTCGTGATCCTCTTTATCACTATCAGTAATTACACCAATTTATCCGTTGTAATGAATGCCGGACGAGCCCGAGAGATTGGCATGCGTAAGGTGTTCGGTGCGGGCGATGGACAGGTTGCCGGGCAGTTCGTTCTGGAAGCAGTTCTACTGAGCTTACTCACCCTGCCACTAGTGCTGCTGGGGATTTGGTGGCTTATCCCCCGGTTCAACCAGCTTATGGGTGTAGAGATCCAACGTACCATCCTTGGCGGATCGGGCCTGTTGGTCCCGGTGCTCGGTATCGTAGTCGTGGTAGGTTTATTATCCAGTGTTTATCCCGCACTTTTTTTGGCGCGGACGCAGGTGCAAGGACTGTTTAAAGGCAGGCTGATCCAGGACGCTGGCGGTAAGATCACTACCCGGAAAGTAATCGTCACGCTTCAGTTTATTTTGCTGATCAGTCTGTGTAGTCTTACGCTTTTCATTAACCGACAGTTGGCTTACATTCAGGACAAAGACCTGGGGTATCGAAAAGAAGGCATCCTGTACGTCGACCTCAATGCTGACAGCAGCCGCTTCAGCACTTTTCGTAATGAAATACTCCGGCTGCCGGAGGTGACGGCCGTAGGAACTGGCAGCCCGATGGGGCAGTCCCCGTATAACCAGTTAACCTACCGACTTAACGGTACGGAAGAGGTTTTTGACGACGCTCATAATATTTATATGGACTATCAGTCGATTGCCCAAATGGACATTCAAACGTCTATCCCGGAATACCTCGCAGATCCCGATGCGGCCCCCGCACGGTTGGTCCTCATCAACAGTACCCTGGTCAACAAACTTAAGAATCGGTTCGGCTTATCTGAAGCTGAATTGATCGGAAAAACCATTACCCAAGAACCTGAATACACCAACGAAGAGACCGGAGAAGTAGGTTTCCCTTACCTCATTGCCGGCACTTTTGAGGATGTTCATATGTTCAGCCTCCGCGAGCGGGTGGACCCCATGTTCATGACTGTGTACAAAGAGCCCCGCTACGTCTACTGGGCCTCGGTCAGCTATCAGGACGCCTCCCCCAAGGAAATATTGGCGCAGGTGAAAGAACGTTACGAAGCATTGGGGTTGGGCAAGGATTTTGTACACGCCTTTTTGGACGAAAACCTAACGGAACTCTATATGGAGGAGTCCCGGATAGCTACACTGAGCAACTATTTGAGCTTACTGGCCATCATCATGGCCGTGATTGGTCTGATTGCCCTGACGGCCTACCTCACCACCCTGAGACGTAAGGAAATTGGTATTCGGAAAATCCTGGGAGCCAGCCATTTTGATATTCTCCGGAGGTTTAACCTGGAGTACTTGCCCCTGCTCGGTTTTGCGATGCTGGTCGCCGTCCCGCTGACTTGGTGGGGCGTAGACTGGTGGCTAAAGGGCTTTGCTTACCGTATCAGTATTCAGCCGGGAGTTTTCTTGCTGGCCGGGCTGATCGTACTGCTGATTACGAGCATCGCCGTTAGCTTGGTTACCCTGCGGGCGGCAGGAGCAATTCCTGCCAGTGTACTTACGAGGAACGAATAAGCTCCACCTTGCTCCTCTTCCTTACTTTGCACCTGCGCACCGTCGCCCAAATATTATGGGGTTCCTGCCTGAGCAAATGAGAATGCTGCCAAAACCCCTACCTTAGCAGGGTATTTTAATTTGACTGTGCCAAATAAGTATTCCTTTATCAGCCGGATTCTCCTGCTCTGTCTGCTACTATGTGGCGGAATGGAGTTGTGTGCCCAGTCACCGGATGTGCTTAAAGCAAAGCGGCAACGCCTACAGAAAGAACTGCAACAGACGAACCAGCGACTTAACGCCACCCGCGCCCGCCGGGGAGCTGCCGTTGGCCAGGCAGACCTGATCCGTCAACAAATTGAACAGCGGACGGAACTGTTGGAAACCCTTCGGGAAGAAGTTGATCGAAATGGGCGGCGTTTACACCGAGATTCGACGGTCGTTACTTCGCTTAACGATGACCTGGAACGGATGGGCAATGAATATGGCAGTGCCCTGCGTGCCGCCAACCGCGCACGCCTCAGCCAGGGTTGGCTCACTTTCTTGCTGAGTGCGCGGGGCTTCAACGATGCCTTTCGCCGGGTGGTTTATCTCCGACGGTACCGAGATTATCGCCGGCGGCAGGGACGCCTCATTCAGCAGACACGTAGTGCACTTAATGAAAGAATTGCTACGTTGGAAATGCAGCGGATTGAACAGGACTCTCTGCTCTTCGCCGCCGAAGACCAGGATGCCACCCTCCGTGAAGAACTTGCGATCCAAACGGCCATCGTCGATAAGCTGTCCTCCAGCGAAAAGAAATTGCTGGTGACCATCCGACAGCAAAAGCAGCAAAGCGAACGCTTAAACCGGGAAATTCGCGCAGCCATAAGTAAGGAAATTGCCCGGGAAGAACGGCGTATTACGGCAGACAAGAAGGCCGGCGTGGTAGCCTCCAGTACCGCCAAGGTGGGCGCAGGAATCTCTTCCCGACGAGGTAAACTAGGTTGGCCCGTCAGGGGGAAGATTATTCGGAAATTCGGGCGCCAGCCTCATCCCGATGTCCCCTCCGTGAAAATTGAAAACAGCGGTATCGATATTGATGCAGGTGCCAATGAGACGATCGAGGCCATCTTTGCCGGGGAAGTGATCAGTCAAAGGAAAATTCCTGGTCTACGCACGGTGATCATGATCCGACACGGCGGCTATTACACCGTTTATTCCAACGTAGATAATGTGCAAGTTAAATTGGGAGACCGCGTACAAGCGGGCGATCAACTTGGCCTGACGAGCAGAGCAGGCGATGCCCTGCACTTCGAACTTTGGAAGGGGAAAACTCCCTTGAACCCGGCTACCTGGCTGGTTAAATAGACGAAAACTCGCGTCGCTTATTTTCTTTTAGAAGGCCTTAGGCCTTTATAGCTATGATAGATTTATAGCGCTGCCGCACGACTCAGCTCGCTTCGCTCGTGAAGCAGGGCATTTTTTAAAATCAGTGCTGAAAAATTTGGTGGAATGGCCTGCGGCCATTTTTTCCTGCAACCTGCAAAAAGAGCAGCCGTGCCTCCTGAAAAGAAGCACGGCCGTTACTAAAACATTGAGTTATCAGGAAAAAGTGTAAATCTTTTACGCCGTCTGTAATTGTGGCGTTGTAGCGTTGATGCCCTTCCCTTGTGTGAGCAGTTCGGGCGTGAGTGCCTCGAAGCGGTACCCCAGGTCTGCGTAATATTGCAGGAGGCGAGGAAGGATGCTGCGTAATTTATCTTCTGCTTTCAGGCTGTCGTGGAAAACGACGATGCTACCTGGGCTGGCATTGCGGACAACGTTCTGGTAACAATCTTCTGCCGTCAGTTCGGGGTCAAAATCACCGGACAGAACATCCCACATCACTACTTCATAGTGGCGGGTTAAAAACTGAGCCTGTGCTGGTTTCAGCCGTCCGTAGGGTGGGCGGAAAAGCGACCCTTTGACCTGAAGCGCACAATGACGAACGTCATGAAAATAAGGAACGTTCTCAGATTTCCAGCCATCGAGGTGATGCATAGTATGGTTGCCAACGGAATGGCCGGCAGCTAATGTTTGGGTCAGTAATTCAGGGTAACGGCGAACGTTGTTACCGACGCAAAAGAAAGTCGCTTTAGCGTTGAAGTTGGCGAGCTGTTCTAATACCCAGGGCGTTAGTTGCGGAATAGGGCCGTCGTCAAAAGTTAAGTAGATGACGGGGTTTTCCGTGGTCTCTACGCGCCAGTGAAAACTAGGAAATAGCTTCTGGATTACTCTTGGTGTTTTAATCAAATACATGTTCGGGACGAAATTATTGGGTTTAATATCATTGTTGGAACGCTACCAACAGAGTAGGAAGTTGCTTCCCAATCCGGAGATTGCGTATCGATAGGTGCTTTGTATTTTGAAAAATCTGGTTTTAAAAAAGCGTGTGGCCGACCCATGAAAAACTTCCGGCGAAAGCAGTGCGTTAGCGAAAACGAAGAGAAGGTTTGAAGGCTGATGCTGGTGATTGCAAACCGAATCAGCTACCTTTGCGCGCTTTAGCATGCGAACTGTGTAACGAAAAAACGTATTTACTGTTCATTACGCTGCTTGCCAAATAAAATTTTATTATTAAGACCTTTCCTTAATTACAATGCCATGAATCCCGTTCGCGTACGTTTTGCCCCCTCTCCTACCGGCCCACTGCACATTGGTGGCCTGCGGACAGCCCTGTATAACTATCTTTTGGCGCGCCAAACTGGTGGTGTTTTCGTGCTACGCATTGAGGATACAGACCAAAAGCGTTACGTTGAGGGTGCGGAGGCTTACATTATGGAGGCTTTGGAATGGTGTGGAATCTCCCCCGATGAAAGTCCGCTAAAAGGAGGGAATTACGGTCCCTACCGGCAAAGTGAGCGCCGGAAAATTTATGCTGAGCACGTAAAAATATTGCTGAACAACGGCAGCGCCTACTACGCTTTTGATACGGAAGCCGAGCTCAACGACCGCCGCGAAGCCGAAAAAGCGGCCGGGAACCATAACTTCCGGTACGACGCAAGTACCCGGATGAGCATGCGGAACAGCCTGAGTTTGCCGAAGGCTACAACCGAAGCATTATTGGCCGAAGGCACGCCGCACGTGATCCGCTTCCGTATTGATCCGGGAAACACCGTTTTATTTAACGATAATGTGCGGGAGAACGTCAGCTTCCAAACGGAAGAACTTGGAGACCAGGTACTGATGAAGGCCGATGGCTTACCGACCTACCACTTGGCCAACATCGTAGATGATCACTTAATGGAGATCACGCACGTAATTCGTGGCGAAGAGTGGCTGCCCAGTACCGCCCTGCACGTCCTTTTGTATCGTGCTTTCGGATGGGAAGATACCATGCCGGCCTTTGCTCACCTCCCACTGCTGTTGAACCCCAACGGTAAGGGTAAGCTGAGTAAGCGCGACGGAGCTAAATTCGGATTCCCCGTATTCCCACTCGTTTGGCACGACGAAGCAAAGGGGGAAACGGCTGCGGGGTTCCGGGAAGATGGTTACCTGCCACAAGCACTGGTCAACTTCCTGGCCTTCCTTGGCTGGAATCCCGGAACGGAGCAGGAAATTTTCTCGTTGAGCGAATTGGTTTCGGCCTTCGATCTGGACCGGATCAACAAAAGTGGTGCCCGCTTCGATATTGAAAAAGGACAATGGTATAACCAGCAATACCTCATCGCATCCAGCAACGAGGT
>JBGCFZ010000402.1:0-7733 GCA_045110355.1 Lewinella sp.
ATCTGGCTCATGCTTTCAGCGCCGCCAGCGAGGTAAATATCACCAAAGCCTGCTTTAATCTTACCTACCGCCATCGCGATAGACTCGAGGCCAGATGCACAGTAGCGGTTGATGGTGATACCGGGGACCTCCTTGCCGAGCGCACGCGCAGCGATGAGGCGACCAACCTGTAGCCCCTGTTCTCCTTCCGGGTTGGCACAGCCGACGATAACGTCGTCGACCAGCTTAGGGTCAAGATCAGGAACCGTGCTCATCAAATGCTTGATGACATCCACGGCGAGATCGTCGGAACGGTAATTTTTGAATCCTCCTTTTTTGGCGCGGCCAACGGCGGAGCGAAATCCTTTTACGATATAAGCTTCCATGATTGAATGCTTGAATTGTTGAATGAAAGAATGAGTGAATAATGTGGCGCGGACGCCGGTGCTAGGGAAGGATTAAAGAGCAGTACCTGTGCGGCATCCACCCATTCCTCCCTTCACTCATTCACTAGTTGCGCAGTGGCTTATTATTCTGCAGCGTGTACTGAATCCGCTCCAGTGTTTTCTGGTTGCCCAGCAGACTGAGGAAGGCCTCACGTTCGAGGTCCAGTAGGTATTGCTCGCTGACCTTTTGAGTCTGGGTCAGTTCGCCACCACAAAGGATGTTGGCCACGTGGCCAGCTACGATACCGTCGTACTCGGAGATGTACTTGCCAAGCTTGAACTCATTGATCGCCGTATAGAGCGTGGCCAGGCCAGCACGGCCCAACACCGTAATGTCTTGGCGTATGCTTGGGGCTACGTACTCGCGAGCGAGCTCGAGAACCTTCAGCTTAGCTTCTCCAATGTTTCGTTGCATATTGGTTTCCACAAAATCCTTGCCATCAATCAGGTAACCGAAGTCGTAGGCTTCGCTGGCCGAAGTAGAAACTTTGGCCGTAGCGATGGTCTGGAAAGCATCAACCAGCGTTGGCATCATTACGTCGCCTTCGAAGAACTTATCGGAAGCGCGCAACGCCATCTCTTTGGTACCACCACCGCCAGGGATCAGGCCAACACCTACCTCAACGAGGCCGATGTAGCTTTCCGCAGCATAAACGCCTGCATCGGCGTGCATACTGATCTCGCAGCCGCCACCAAAGACGTAACCTTGCGTAGCCACCACAACGGGCACTTTACAGGTTTTGATCCTCATGTTTAGTTGCTGGAAACCGTCGATGAGTGCATCCAGCTCCGTGAATTGTTGCTGCATGGCCATCATGCCTACGTTCATCAGGTTGGCGCCTACGGTAAAGTTCTTGGCGTTATTGCCAATCACGATACCGGCCCAGCCTTCTGCTTCCGCCTTATCGATAGCATCGGAAATCGCCTGCCCGATGGCATCGTCGATGGAGTTAGACTTGGAGGTGAACTCGACGCACATTACACCGTCTCCCAGGTCATGGACCGTGGCAGAGTCGTTTTTGATGACCGGTGCACTGTCGCGCAGCGTATCCAGGATGATGTAGTTCTCGAGGCTGGGGACGGGCTTGTAAGCTTTCGTCGCCTGATCGTAAAACATCCGCTTGCCACCTTCCACTTTGTAGAAGGCGTTGTTACCAGCAGCTTGCATCTCTTTGACCCAGTCGGCTACTTTACCGCCGGTTTCTTCGATCATGGCAATGCCCTCCGCCAGGCCGATTTGGTCCCATACTTCGAAGGGGCCAGACTCCCAAAAGTAGCCGGTACGCATCGCGTCGTCTACACTGTACAGGTCGTCAGCAATCTCTGGTACGCGGTTTCCAGCGTAGGCGATGAGCCCTGCGAAGTATTCGCGCAAGAACTTGTTCTCCTTATCTTCTCCGTTCACGAGGGTCTTCATCCGAGACCCCATGTCGTCGATCATCTTCGCTTTACCGATGGCAGGGCGTGGGCGGGTAGCCTTAGCGTATTCCATCGTCTTCAGGTTCAGGGCATGGATGATGCTCTTACCTTTTTCGTCCCGTTCTTTGGTTTTCTTGTAGAAACCTTGCCCGGATTTATTCCCGAAGAACTTGTTCTCCATCAGGAAGCCCATGAATGCAGGCTGCTCCTTAGTCTTTACCGTTTCGATGTACTCGTCGTCTTTGACGTTCATCATCACGAAGGCAGATACCTTGGCGCTGGTGTCGATGCCCACCAAATCCTGGAGGCGGTAGGTCGCAGTATTGGGCCGGCCAATGAGGCTGCCGGTAATCGCGTCTACTTCTTCAATGGTCATGTCGTACTTCACCGTCAGGTCCATCATCTGTACGCCAGACATGACGCCGATGCGGTTACCGATGAAGCCGGGGGTATCCTTACACAGTACGGTTTGCTTACCCAGGTAAACGTCGCCGTAGTGCATGAAGAAGTCAACTACACCAGGGTCCGTATCCTCGTGTGGGATAACCTCGAAGAGGCGGAGGTAGCGCGGAGGGTTAAAGAAGTGCGTGCCACAGAAGTGCTTGCGGAAATCATCGGACCGTCCTTCTGCCAACATCGTGATCGGGATACCCGAAGTGTTGGAGGTGACTAAGGACCCTGCCTTCCGGTGCTTGTCGACACGTTCGAAGATCTGCTGCTTAATGTCGAGACGTTCGACTATAACTTCGATGATCCAGTCGGCATCGGCGATCTTGTCGAAATCATCGTCGAAGTTACCAGTGGTGATGTGGCTGGCGAAATCTTTTTTGAAGAGCGCCGCCGGCTTGGATTTCAGGGCGGCAGCAAGTGCGCCGTTGACCTGGCTGTTGCGCTTCACGGGGTCCTTCTTTTCTTCTTCGGAGAGGCTGAAGGGGACGATGTCGAGCATCAGAACGTCAAGGCCAATGTTGGCAAAATGACAGGCAATTCCCGAGCCCATTACGCCGGAGCCGAGCACGGCTACTTTCTTTATGCGATGTTGCATGATCTGGGTTGAATAAATATTTAGCGAAAATTCGCTGGCGAAGATAAGAGCTTAACGCTGGACTTACAATTTTGGTTGGGAAGATTGCACTCTGCCACTAAAGATTGAAGCCTTAAATAGTCATGAATCGATCGATAATATATAAATAAGCAAGCGCTTATTGTTCTTGCTTAGTGAATTTTAGCCGGCTCTTAGGTTCTCCGTCTTTGTCAAAACCATACAAGTCAATGCAATGCACACTAAACGAAGTTTTTCCTAGTGCTGGTGTGACGCCCCTGCATACACCTTGTTCACCAGCAAAATTCTGGTAAAAGAACAGGAGTTCACCTTTACTGATGCCACCGATGCGGGCGCTAAAATCAACATCGTCGTTACCACCGATCGCTTCGATCTGTCCGCTCAGTACAAAGTCATGCTCGCAGTCGTCCTGGGTGATGTTGACTTCCCCCACCCGCCGGGTGGAATCACCAATGGAGAATTCAACGTCCCAGGCCCCACTTAAATTCAGTTGACCGGAGCAATCTTCCTCAGGCTGGAAGTTGAAAGCCCATACGAATGCCGAAGCAATAACTGCCATTACCACCGCGGTAGTAACCATTACTTTGAAGGAAAATTCCCGGTTGCTAATGGGAGGAGCCTGGGAAAGGATGCTTTGGGTGGCCTTTTCCCCGTTTGCCTCGCGATCCATGGCGGCAATCAGCCGTAGCGCATCTTTATTGAAACGCCGCCGCTTGCGGCCGATCTCGTCATTAGACATCGTGCCTTCGATCTCTTCGTCGAGCAGGATTTGCCAGCGGGCACTCAGCGCCACGACGTCACTCTTATAACCGGTATCGTCTTTTGCGGCCAGTAAGTTTTTTACAACTTCTTCCGGCTGGCCCCTGGCAATAAGGTCTTCACACTTTTGCAGGAGGTCTTTAGAAATGGGCATTACTTAATGGGTTGGCCCGGTAAATTAGGGGTAAAGGAGCACTTTACCGTTACCTTCCATCGAATATGGGGGAAACTACTCAGTGCTGAACCTATAAATCAAAGCCCGGTACCCCTTTACCGCCAATAATTTTTGTTGCCGGCGGGCCGAATTGAAACTGGGTATAAGTGATGGTCTTCCCCAGACCCTTGTGTAATTTCTCGTAGTAAGTTTCCGTACTCAGTTCGGGGGTAACCAACGGTTTAGAATAGATGTCGTGGTCGTGGTACAGTACTTCTACGGCAGGTTGCTCGGCAAAGGTTTCCTGCGTCCAGTCATAGAGTTCACGACTGTCCGTTTTTAGGTGGACGAGGCCACCCGGCTTCAGTATCTGTCGGTACTGCTTCAGGTAACGTGCAGCAGTGAGCCTTCGGTTTTCCTTTCCTTTTTTACGGAAAGGGTCGGGGAAGGTGATCCAGATTTCGTCGATTTCGCCAGGGCCGAAGAAGGCGGAGATGATCTCAATACGGGTTCGGAGAAAGGCGGCATTTGTCAAACCTTCCTCGATGGCAATATTCGCTCCTTTCCAGATGCGAGCACCTTTGATATCAACGCCGATGAAGTTGCGATTGGGATACTGACGGGCGAGGTCCACGGTGTATTCTCCACGGCCACAGGCAAGCTCCAACGTAATGGGGTTGTCATTCCCGAAATGAGCTTTTGCCCATTGGCCTTTTCGTTCCACGGGTAGCCCCCCTTTACCGATCAGTTCCGGATTCCTGGGGTCAAAATTCTCGTAGACGTTTGGCAGCTGGAGGATTTCGGCGAATTTCTGAAGTTTGTTGCGGGTAGCCATCTGGGTGGTCTGTTGGTTCGTTGGGGGCACAAAGATAGTTGGTTCACAGGAGGTTTTTGGGGCGGGGCCGCAGGTGCAGGAGAAAGGACAAAGGAGCAAGATAAGAAGGCTGTGGTTGGGTGTAAATCAAATTATTACAAAAGGCGATAGCCTTCACGAGCGATAGTGAGCAGAGCTTCGTATCACAGGCCTGGGTTTTAAACGCAGGTAAGGCCATCATCTTTACCCGAGTTGCTCAATGCAACTGTGCTTTTGTCAACCATTCTTTGCACCTGCGGCCGCGCCCGTAAGAGATCGGGAGAATTACTGAAGGAGAGAATGACGCCCACTTCTTTTACTCATTGCACTGCGCATATTCGCCAAGGTGAGCAGACGTAATGCGACTAACGGAACATGCGGGAGCGCATTCTTCCCTTCTTCCGTTCACGCATTCACTAAAGGCGACATATCTTAGCCGGTAAACCAAGTACCCTAAGGATTATGCAAACCGACGTTCTCATCATTGGCTCCGGAATTGCCGGACTGAGTACCGGCATCAAGCTCGCACTTTTGCGGCCCGACCTTAAAATCGACGTGCTCACCAAGGTGAACGAACGAGAGTCCAACACGAGCTACGCTCAAGGAGGCGTTGCGGCGGTCTGGGACCACGGCTCCGATAATTACGAAAAGCACATCGCAGATACCCTCGATGCGGGGGCAGGGCTTTGCGACGAACACATCGTCCGTATCGTCGTGGAAGAAGGCCCGGTTCGAGTGGAGGAAATCATCGAATGGGGGACACGCTTTGATACCGATCAATTCAAGAAATACGACCTTGGCCGCGAGGGCGGCCACTCCGAAAACCGGATCCTTCACTACAAGGACCTCACGGGCTGGGAGATCCAACGTGCCCTCAGTGCCAAAGCAGCCACCCTCGACAACCTGGTGGTGCACGAACATTTCTTCGCCCTCGACCTCCTCACCCAGCACCACCTCGGCTACATCGTCACAAAGTTGACGCCCGACGTAACTTGCTACGGCTGCTACGTCCTGAACCGTAAAACGGGGGAAATCGATAAAATTTTAGCCAAAAATACCGTCCTCGCAGCCGGTGGGAATGGTCAGATTTACCGGAGTACGACCAACCCCGTTATTGCTACGGGAGACGGCATCGCCATGGCCTATCGTGCTAAAGTCCATCTCGAAAACATGGAGTTTGTTCAGTTCCACCCAACGGCGCTGTACAACCCAGGGTTAGATCCCCAGGCTTTTCTGGTAAGTGAAGCCGTGCGCGGCGAAGGGGCCATCCTGAAACGGCCCGACGGTACGGAGTTCATGCACGATTACGATCCACGTGGCTCCCTCGCCCCCCGGGATATCGTCGCCCGCGCCATCGATAATGAAATGAAGATGGCTGGCCTTGAATTCATGTGCCTCGACTGTACGCACATCGACGAGGAGCACTTCCTCAAACACTTCCCCACCATCCACGAAAAGTGCCTGAGTATCGGCATCGATCCGAAAAAGGACCTGATCCCCGTTTGCCCGGCTTGCCATTATATGTGTGGTGGGGTGAAGGTGGATGAATACGGAAAATCTTCCGTTAGTCGCCTCTTCGCCTGCGGCGAGTGTACCAGCACCGGCCTGCATGGCGCCAACCGCCTGGCCAGTAACAGCTTGCTCGAAGCGCTGGTCTTCGGGCATCGCATCGCGCATTCTATTGCTGCTAATGTTGATAATGCTGAGATCCGGGACGATATCCCGAACTGGAACCGTACGGCCACCGCTAAACCCGACGAGCAGGTCCTCATTACCCAGAGTACGAAGGAATTGAAAGAAGTGATGTCGAGCTACGTCGGTATCGTTCGCAGCAACAAACGCCTGGAGCGGGCGAGGAAGCGCTTGGAGTTGCTTACCGAGGAAACGGAGGATCTTTATAAGAAGAGCCTGGTCAGTACGCAGCTCTGCGAGCTACGTAACCTGATCACCATCGGTTACCTGGTCACCAAAGCCGCTAATTTGCGTCACGAAAGCCGGGGGCTGCATTTCACAACGGACTATCCTGAGAAGGCGGCGTTTGTGCAGTATTCGATATTATAGGCTTAGGCCGTAGCTAACTGCTCCATATCCCGAACGAGCATCCGCTTCCGGTCAAAGGTCAGGATGTTCTGCCGGCGGAGGTCATTGAGTACGGCGTTCACCGTTTGCCGACTGGTGCCGGTAAGGTCCGCAATTTCTTTATGGGTCAGCATATTGCGTACTTCCCGTTCGTATCCAACGGCTCGGCCGCGGGTTTCGGCAAGGGTGTGCAGGAATTCGGTGATGCGACTGCGGCTGGTTTTGAACATCAGGTTCTCTAGTCGCTGCTCCAGTTGGAGGGTACGGTTCCCGATCAGGCGCATGAAAAATAATTGAAGTTCGGACCGTTCGCGGAGCATGGCACTGAGGTCTTCCTTTTCCAGAACGCAGAGGCTGGTGTTTTCCAAACTATAGGCAAAATCCCGACGATTACCTTCGCTGATTAGTGCCAGTTCACCGAAAACTTCTCCGGGAGACAGGATGGCTTTGGTTACCTCTTTACCATCGGCACCGTAGGTGCCAATCTTGACCCGACCTTCATTAATCAAGAAAATCTTACGGGCAGGTTCTTCCGGTAAATAGATGTATTGGCTGGCATCGAAATTAAGATGATCTTTATCGCCCATCATACCCATGTCCACTTTCTTCGGACAGAATACGTGCTTCAAATCAATATTTTCGACGTACCATAATTGCTGATCGGCCATAATTAATCGTTGTTTTTGTCCTCATAAGACACCCGTTGCACCGCTTCGGTTGAAGCGTAATTATAACGTTTGTATCACGGAATTATGACGAAATACAGATAGCCAATGGTAAAAACAGTGGGGATCATCACCAGATGGTTGTCTCGGAACTCAGTACTATGGGCCAAAGAGGCACTAGTGCTCTGTCAAGCCGATCTTGTCACATTAACTGCGGCGTCTTTTACCCGCTGGCTGCGTTGCTTGAATCCTCATTTAGCTACGGCTAAACTCCGGTTCAAGCGCCTTGCCCGCAGGCAAAATTCACCAGCATTTA
>JBGCFZ010000403.1:0-5374 GCA_045110355.1 Lewinella sp.
AGTAAGTCCAATGGCAAATAAGGCTAATGCAAATAGGGGAATAAGTCTTTTCATCAGGGCTAATTTTAGCGTAAAAGTAAGGTTTTGTCATGGCAATGCCACAGCCCTGTCAGTTAAGGGTCACTTAAGAGACCGGGGAAAGGCCAATTTCGTTGGAGAAAGAGAGGATTTTAACATTTACAATAGATTCTTGATTGCCCCGTCTTCGCCCCCCTCCTCGTGAGAGGGGAGAGGTTAGACGGGCAAATTTTTCACCATCCATGCATTTGTATACACACAAGTGAACCAAGATTTAATCCACTTTTGCTTCCATACCGTAGCTTCGGGCGACATACCGTTCTCTATGTTCCCGTTACCCGCTGCACCGCTGATTCATACCATCTTGGAAACCCTGGGAATCGTTTTCGCTCTCGGTTATTACCAACGGCTACGGGCCAAAACTGATGACCCCATTTCGGACACCCACCGAATGAGCCTCCTCATTGCTGCTACTTTTGGGGCCTTTACTGGTTCCCGGTTGCTGGGCGGGCTGGAGGCTCCGTCCCTGTTTTTTGGCGGCGGCGGAGCCGCCGGTTGGTTGTACTACGTTCAGGCAAAAACCATCGTTGGTGGGCTGCTGGGTGGCCTATGGGCCGTGGAGCTGACGAAACGTGTGCTTGGCGTTACATCAAGGTCTGGCGACATATACGTCTACCCGCTCCTGATGGCCATGATCATCGGCAGGGTAGGGTGCCTGGCAATGGGGGTGGGGGAGCCCACTTTCGGCTTACCCACCGACTCCTGGTTGGGCGTCGACCTCGGTGATGGCATCCTAAGACACGTTACTGCATTGTACGAGATCGTTTTCCTGGGCTTGTTCTGGCCGGTACTTCGCTGGGTGGCCGCACGCAGGGAGCTACGAGCTGGCCGTTTATTTATGCTTTTTCTGAGTGGCTACCTCACTTACCGCTTTCTGATCGGATTCCTACAACCCCGAACCCTGGTGGCTGGCCTGGGGATGATCCAGTGGGCTTGCCTTATTGGGCTTGGCTGGTATGGACTTGACGAATATTTGGATAAATCCCCAAAGCATGAAGCACCCCGCGAATAACTTTGAGGTTGGGCCCTGCTCTTTCCTACTTTCCCTTGCACCTGCGGCCGCGACCTAATAGTCAGATAATCAAACAGTCAACAAGAAAGGGAGTCACAGCCCTGGCGCTTCTTTTCCCTGTAACTGTTTGACTCCCTGACTTTGGGACTATTTCCCTACCTTCCTGTCCATAACCGAAGCCCTTTCCTCCTTTTTCCCTTTATTCCTTCACTATGCCTCAAGGCCGATACACTTATTACGATTTTACCCTTAGTCTTTGTCCGCAATGCTTGACACGGGTAGAAGCGAAAATTGTTTTTGAAGACGGTAAAGTCTGGATGCGGAAACGCTGCCCGACGCATGGCCTGCAACGCGTCCTGATTGCCACGGACATCGAATACTACAAGCGCATCCGGAATTACAATAAAGCTTCAGAATACCCCAACAGTTTCCATACGCCGGTCACCTGGGGCTGTCCATTTGATTGTGGATTGTGTGCCGACCACGAACAGCACAGCTGCCTGACGGTACTGGAAATAACGGATCGATGCAACCTGAGTTGCCCAACCTGCTATGCCGAAAGCGCACCCGACCACGGCGATCACCGGACCCTGGAAGAAGTGGAACGTATGCTGGACGCTGTGGTACGGAGTGAGGGGGAACCAGACGTAGTCCAGCTCTCCGGCGGAGAGCCTACCATCCATCCTAATTTCTGGGAGATCATGGACATGGCTAAGGCCCGGCCAATCAAGCACCTGATGCTGAACACCAACGGGCTGCGGATCGCCAACGACCCCGGCTTCGCCGAACGACTGGCCACCTATCAGCCCGATTTTGAGGTGTACCTCCAATTCGACAGTTTCAGGCCATCCGTACTGAGCTGTATGCGGGGTAAAGACCTGACGAAAGTGCGCGAAAAAGCGATCGCCAACCTAAATCGGGTGGGTTTATCTACCACCCTGGTCTGTACGCTGCAACGTGGCCAGAATGAAGACGAGATGGGAACAATTATTGAGTACGCCCTTAAGCAAGACTGTATTCGTGGGGTAACCTTTCAACCAACGCAAGCTGCTGGCCGATTAGAGAATTTTGACCCCGCTACCGACCGGCTCACACCCACGGAAGTACGGCAACGCATCCTCGATCAAACACCCATTCTGAACGGAAACGACCTGATTCCCGTCCCCTGCAACCCGGATGCGCTGACCATGGGTTACCTGCTGAAACTGGACGGTGAAGTATTTCCACTCACCCGCTTCATCGATCCTTCCGCTTTGCTGGACAACACCACGGCGAACACCATTGTGTACGAACAGCAAGACGCCGTCCATGCTCAGTTGCTTGGGTTGTTCAGTACCGGCTGTAGTGTAGACGTGGCCCAGGAAGGATTTCATGAGTTGATGTGCTGTTTACCACCGGTAAAGTCAGAAAGCCTCGGCTACGGTAACCTCTTCCGCATCATCATTATGAACTTCATGGATGCCTATGATTTCGACGTACGGTCAGTGAAGAAAAGTTGCGTCCATATGGTGCAGCCCAACGGCCATATCATTCCTTTTGAAACGATGAACCTGTTCTACCGCTCGGCGGTACAGCGAGCGCATTTACAGCAACTGCGGGCTGAGATCAATCCTGCCGCGCTCATCAACTAAATTATAAGCGTATGACCTTCAAAAGAAAAGTGATTATTGCTGCACTGATTCCTTTGGTGCTGATGAGTATCGGCTCCTATCTCTCCAACCCACCACGGGGGCAGGCCAACAATTATGCTGGGCTGGATTATATGGCCTTTATGATGCTAGGAATCGGCCTGGAGGTTTTCGTATTGCTTGTGGCTGGCTTGGTATTGTACTTCCGGACAGAAGATACGGACGATGCAGTGATCCGTGCTGGAAAAGTACCGAAACACAAACAATGGGGGAATGCTTTTTTTCTGGCCATTGGCTTTGTGTTGTTGGTGGGGGTATCTCTTTGCTTTGGTGGAGGGGTAGTTATTTATGGATAACCTTATGAGATGAAGGACAAAAGAACTCGCTGGCTGGTTTTTGGTGCACTCTTGCTCTTTGCCTTCTTGGGGACAGTATTGAGCTTGCAAGGGGACGGAAAATATTCTGGCCTGGTCTACATGATCGTTATGATGTACGGTGTGGGGATTGAGGTAGCGGTTTTATTGGTACTTGGTGCGGTACTCCTGCTTAAGGGCCGGATCATTAAACGAGACATGGGCAAAATGCCCACCATGACGGCTGCTGAACTGCAGGAAAATGAGGACCGGCATCAGCAGGGTAAAAGGTACCTGCTCTATGCTGGGTTGGTTTTGCTGATTGGCTTTTCGCTTTGCCTTGGTGGCACTTTTGCCATTGATACATTTTTATAAAAATAATCAGCTATGTCGTTAACGAAGAAGATTGTATTGATCGCATTGGGCGTCAGCCTTATCATCGGCCTCATCGCCTACCTGATGGATGGCGGAGCGACGACCTTCCGGACTGAGGAATATATCCTTTATTCAGCAGTCATTTCCTTTATGGAAGTAGGGCTGTTGTTCGTCACCGCATTTGTTATTTTGATCGTGAAGATTAACGGACCCAGCCTAAAACTGAAGGGAGGAGATGATGTGCTGGATTCGCCCGAGCATAGACGGATGAACCACAAGGAGGTCGCCAGGTCCTTTTTCTTGGCGGCGGGCTTGGTGCTGATGATCGGGACTTCGCTGTGCTTTGGTGGTTTTTTTGGGGCGCTTTAGGGCGCGGCCGCAGGTGCAAAATAGGGTTGAGGGCTTGTAGCCCGAACGCGAACGGGGCCGATAGGCTCTCGGAGCGGGTAACAGTGGTAACTTTTCGGATGTACACCTGGCAAAGTCGCTGTGCTCCCTTGCCAGACTCGGGCTACAAGCCCTCGACCCTTAGCGTAATATTAAAAACTGAATCTTGATTGCTGAATACTAAAAACTGAATCCTACTTCCTACCTTAACACCCACACCAACGAACAACCATGCGCTATCTACTCCCCCTGCTCCTGCTAACCCTCCTTTGCACCTGCGGCCCCGCCCAAAATGACACGGCGGAAAAGGAACGCCCCCGGCCCAATATCCTCTTCATTATGTCGGACGACCACGCCCAGCGCGCCATCTCCGCCTACACCGATGAGTTGATCCAAACCCCTAATCTGGACCGGATCGCCAACGAGGGAATGTTATTTCGTAACAGTTTCGTGACCAACTCGATCTGCGCGCCAAGTCGTGCCGCGATCATGACAGGGAAGTATAGCCACCTTAACGGAAAGATCGACAATCTGAGTCCCTTCAATCCCAACCAGTGGACCTTCACCGAAGAACTTCACGACGCTGGCTACCGCACTTCTTTGATCGGGAAACACCACCTGCAGGCGCTGCCAAGGGGCATTGATGAATTTCATGGCCTGATCGGCCAAGGCAGCTATTACTCACCAGTTTTTGTCCACAACGGAGATACGCTGGAAGCCGTGGAAGGCTATACTTCAACGGTGATTACGGATTACGCACTGGCAGAACTGAAACGCAGCGCCGCCGATACTTTAGGCCAGCCATTTTGCATGCTCTATTGGCACAAAGCACCCCACCGCAACTGGATGCCGGACACCTCGGACCTGCCGGGCCTGCTGGACAAAAGATATCCCATCCCCGCCAACCTCCGCGACGAATACAAAGGCCGCCCCGCCGCCGAGCACGCCGATATGCGCATCGCCGATATGTTCACCAGCCACGACCTTAAAGTGACCGGCGATTACCAGAACCCCGACCCGGGAACCGGCGGTGCTACCTTCATCACCAATCCTAATTTTGACCAGGTCAAGAACTTCGCCCGCCAGATGAGTCGCCTGAGCCCCGCCCAGCAAAAAGCCTGGGAACCCTTCCTGAAAAGGGTAGGGGAAGAATGGCAGGACGTGAAGGGTACCGACCGCGAACTGGAGTGGCGCTACCAGCGCTACATGCAGGATTACCTCGCTAGCGTCAAATCTGTCGACGACAATGTCGGTCGCGTACTCGATTACCTGGATGCCAGCGGACTGGCCGAAAACACCATCGTTATCTACACTTCCGATCAGGGCTTCTACCTCGGTGAGCACGGTTGGTACGACAAGCGCTTCATGTACGAAGAGAGCCATCGGACACCACTGATGATCCGCTTCCCGGCGGCGGTAACCGCTGGCGCTTCCACCGAAGAACTGGTGCTCAACATTGACCTGGGCTCCACCTTATTAGACTACGCCGGTGTAATGCCTCCGGCCGACGTTCAGGGCCAGTCCCTCCGCCCCATCCTGGA
>JBGCFZ010000404.1:0-5410 GCA_045110355.1 Lewinella sp.
ACCCCCGAAGTTAAGCCGGAGCCGGAACCTGTAAAACCACCACCAACGCCCGCTAAACCAGTAACGCAACCCGAAAGAGAAGTGATACAGCAGGAAACGCCCGCTGAAATTGCCATCCGAAAGCGTAAAGCTCAGGAGGAAGCCCGTAAACAAGAAGCCGATCGGGTTCGTAAGGAACAGGAAGCCGAAGTAGCCCGTCGGGAAGAAGCAGCGGCTACTGCAGCCCGCGAACAAGCGGCTCGTGAACAACGCGAGCGCGAAGCCCGCGAAGCTGCGATTGCCGAAGCGCGTGCTGAGGAAGAAGCTGCCCGCCAACGACGTGAAGCCAATGCTGCCCGCTTGCGCGACCAACTTGGTGGTGGACTGAGCGATAATAGTGGCTCCGGTTCTGGAGACAGTAATCAGCCAGGAACTCAGGGTGACCCTAATGGTGTACCCGGTGGCGCAGTAACTGCTGGTTCGGGAAAAGGTCGTGTATCCGGCCTAGGCGGCCGGGGTCTTGTCTCCAGCCCTGCAGTTCGGGAGAGCTCTCAGGCTTCTGGTACGGTGGTTATCTCTGTATGTATCAGCCCGGAAGGCAAGGTAACCAGTGCTAAGTTTTCTCAGTCGGGTAGTAATACCTCAAATCCTTCACTGATCCGCGCAGCAACCAATAACGCCAAAACCTGGAAGTTCTCTCCTGATGGGACGGCACCGCCTACGCAGTGTGGTAAGATTACCTACACCTTTAAGGTGCAGTAATCAGGAAGCTGTTTTCCAGAAACCAACACCGCCCCGTCCGAAATCTTCGGATGGGGCGGTGTTGGTTTATAGTTTGATGACCCTGGTTTCTTTGCCCCGAAGCTCCAGTCCCTGGATCGGAACCTCTTTGATCCCCCGGGTGATGTCTTCCCCGATTCGATATCCGGCCAACATCTCCTGGTAGGGGTTTAGGTTTTCAAGCGTAACACTTTTATCGTTGCCGTTAAATAGCACCATTATCGTCTCCTCCCCTGACCGTCGGAAGTATACGTAGAGCCCGTCCCTGGGCACAAACTGGGTGAAAGAGCCTTGCGTCAGCGCTTTGCTGTTTTTCCGAAACACCGCCATCCGTTGCACAAACGTGTGCATTTCTTTACTGATGCCCTTACGGGATGCTTTGTCGAAGAAATTTTCCTTGTCGCCAGGGAAACCACCGGGGAAGTCGACCCGACCTCCTTCGCCGAAGGCCCCGCCAGCACCGGTGAGCCCAACTTCGGTACCGTAATAAAGCATCGGAATGCCACGCATGGTCAGTAGTAGGCTAAGGGCACTCTTTATCTTTGTCATGTCTTCGCCCAGTGTCGTGGAAATGCGGGCAATGTCATGGTTATCCAGGAAGACAACGTTTTTAGTCGGATCTGCATACAGGTAATCTTTTGCCAAGGTGTAGTAGAGGCGGTTGACGCCGTCTGTCCATCCGGGGGACTGCGCCAGGGCTTCGTTGATGGCATAGTAAAGTTGAAAATCAGTTACACCGGGCAGGTTGGTGTCAAAGTCCTGATGTATACCGCGCCCTCCCGTAAACCAGGCCTGAATGGCGGATCCATGGACCCAAGTTTCTCCGTAGATGCCAATATGGGGGATTTCCTCCTGAAGTCGACGATTCCATTCAGCAGCAAACGATGCGTCTGCATAGGCATAGGTGTCAATCCGGTAAGCGTCCTGATCACTGTATAGCGTCCACCAGATGCTGTTCTGAATCAGGTAGTTGGCCAACTGCGGTTGCTGCTGATTTAGGTCAGGCATGTGCTTGTCGAACCAACCGTCGGTCATCAGCTTGCGGTCGTAGACGCTTGCGTTAGGATCCAGCAGGGTAGGGGCCCGATACGTGGTTTTGGTATATTCGGGCCATTGATGAATCCAATCGTTGTCGGGAAGATCCTTCATCAGGTAATGCTCGTCGCCTACGTGGTTGAAGATGACGTCCATTATTATTTTAATGCCCTTTTCGTGTGCCTTTATACACAGTTCTCGGTATTTATCATTGGTCCCGAACCGGCGGTCGATGCGGTAATGATCGGTCACGGCATAACCATGGTAACTGGCGTACGGTTGGTCGTTTTCCAGTACGGGGTTAAGCCAGAGCGCAGTTACACCCAGTTCCTCCAGGTAGTCCAGCCGGTCAATGATTCCCTGAAGATCTCCTCCGTGGCGGAAGAAGAATTTCTTCCTGTTTAACAACTGATCATTGGTGTCTTCTACAATGTCATTAGTGGTGTCGCCATTTGAAAACCTGTCGGGCATAATGAGGTAAATCAGGTCTTGCTGCCCTAGTTGCTTCCGGTTTTTCCACCCTTTTCTGGGGTGAGGCAACAGGTCATAGCTCATTGTTTTTTTGGCGCGATCGCGGGCTGCAAGGTGGAGTTGTAAGGAGCCGGGTTGAGTGCCTGGCGCAATGTTTAACCCTACGAACAAGTAGTTGGGGTTGGCTTGTCGCTTGACGTAGGCTACCGTAACGCCCAGATAATTGGTGATGACGGAGGTGTATTCTGCTATGTCTTTTTCGTAGATGAGCACCTCTAGTCTAGTGTCTTCCATATCTACCCACCAGTTGGGAGGCTCTACTCGTGGAACAACTTCTGATAATCCGGTCGGTTGCCGGAGGCGATAGGCTGATTCGGGAACGTTCAGTGCCCGTTCCTGCATCGGGTCATCATTGTAAATGGCTGGGTCCTGGGCACGACAGGAAACTGCTCCGAGCACAAATGCACAGAACAGCAGGGTTTTTATACTACTTTTCATTTGGGGAAGATAATTAGTATTTTGGTCTATTGGTCTATTGGTCTATTGGTCTATTGGCCTATTGGTCTGTTTTGTAAGGATTAGCCCAATGGAAAGTTGCGGCCTTGCGCTTCCTTGCTCCTATCAACCTGTTTTTGGCACCTGCGTCCGCGCCTCCTTTCAATCTATCCGTTAGTTCCTAACTCCCCGCCTTTAGTTTTCTAAGGCCTAATTCCTACCTTCGCCACATGACCCTTAACACCAGTCAAAAAATGCTGCTGCTTGCTCTGTTCATCGGTGCTGCGCTACGTGTACCTGGCTGGTTTACGGAGGAGGAGATGGCGCGTTGGCGCCTTTTTGAAGTAGACGAGGAGCAGCACGTGGCCATTGCGATGCACCGCTTTAATGAACTGAATCAAGGGCAAGACACCATCTGGCACCTCTTTCGGGAGCCCTCCTACAACGTTAGGGGGTATGCCTACGTCAATGCGACAATCGCCCACGTCTGGTACCGTATTTTTCGCCAGGCGCCCAACTTCGGAGATACTGTTTTGCTGGGGCGGCAAATGTCTACTTTATATGCTTTGTTACTGATCATTGTCGTTTTTTACCTTGGTCGTGCGAGTGGACTTTCTCCACCGTTTGCGGGCGTTGCCGCTTTATTAATGGCGTCCTGTGATGTAAATGCCACCTACAGCCATTATTGCTTGCCGGCTTCTGGCTATATCCTTTTTGCCTGGTTGGCTCTGCTTGGAGGGGTTCGGCTTATACGTGGGCCTTCGTGGCGTTCTTTAGGCATGCTTGCAATGGGGGCTGCAGGGGCTGCCGTCTTCAAATTTGATATTTTTCCACTGGTTTGGGGTGGTTTGCTGTTGATCCTGCTAAGCTTGCGGGGTGCTGGAGATCATAACCCGAATAGGATAGGTATCTCCTGGTATTTCCTGCCCGCAGGTACAGTATTACTCGGTTCGCTGCTCCTGATTCTGACCATCGGCTGGTCTTGGGAAGAGATCGTCTATTCTTTCGAAACCTTACGCAAGGTGAATCGTGACGTCATCAGGTCTGAAGACCATTTCCGGGACAACCTCCTTACCTATCCTATGGGGGTACTTGCGGGTATTGGCTTGCCAGCCTTCTGTCTGGCAGCTTGGACGGCACTCGGTATTACCCGAAGGCGAGTAACCAATTTTGGGAAATTTTGGTCCTTTTCTAACCTCGCTGTAGCCTACATCCTTGGTTATTTGTTAACCGAGTTTATGGTACGCTGGTACATGGATACGACTTTCATCCGGAGGGTCAATGTCTTCATGCCCGCCGTTGCCTTGCTCGCTGCTTACGGCCTGCAAAGGTTAGGTGCTAAGCCCTGGTTGGCAGCTTTGGTCGTCGCCTGGTCACTGGGCCTGGGTATTGTCGGGCAGAGTCACCATTGGTTTGATACTCGCATAGCGATGCGCGACTGGGTAAATAAGGAATTGCCAAAGCCAGCTAAGGTGGGCATCTCTGCCTCCATCAATATTGATGGAATGGACAATTGGAAGTACTACCTTAATTATGATTGGGAGTACTTCGTGATCCACGAAGCATTTTATCGCCGGTATACTAAAAGTATGACTACTCCCTTCGGAGTGCCGGAATGCTGCAATGGTGTTTATCATTGCGGGCCGGTGGATCAATGCCTGGATTTTCAGACCATGCTACTCGGCCAACGAGACGACCTAATATTAGTCAAAGCTTTCCGTACCTGGGATGTATTTCCGGAACGTCTGCTCTATCATCACTTCTTCGGGTATTATGAAACCTTCCTGGGGGACGTAAAAATTTACCAACGGGTAAAGCCTAAGAAGGCGGAACGAAGTACTTCCTAACGTGATGAAAATGTTCCCGTAAGTTCCAACGGAAAAGAATCGTCAAAGGCTTCGGATAATTCGACCGTGCCTTCAATGATCCAGCTGTTATCAATATTGAGTCGCTGGCCGGTAATGCTACCGCCGGATACCTGAGCCACCGGCTCGTTGACGGTGCGTTCACTGGTGAAGGCATAGGTTTTGATGCCCGCCCAATCCGCCGGATTAATGTCCAGCGTTTGAAGGTTATTCGGCAAGATGATGTAGATCGTCTGGTTGCTTTCGTCTCCACTCACCGCAATGTCGGGATCAACCGTCCTGGTTAGCTGCAGGATCATGGTGGAATCCGTCGGCCGGAATTCCGTGAAAGTATCTTCTCCGGCAACGATGTCGATGTCCACATCAAAATTATAAACAGCTAAGCGAGCAATACTGATGTTGTTGCCAGCCAGGAAGGGCTGGTCATCGTTACAGCCAGCAGAAAGCAATACCAATGCGAGCAGGGTAGAAAGAAAGAGTTGTTTCATGGTGCAAAATTAGTAATCTCAGAATGGACGGCTTAATAAAAGAGAAATGGGCCCGCGACATTGTCACGAGCCCATCCCTTTTAGAAAGCTAAGCACCTGATGGCGTTTACATGCCTTTCTCCTTGTAGTAAGACTTTTCAACTTTTCCACCGCGCTGGATCGTTTCAATCCGAGCTTTGAATTCATTAGAAACTTCGTACTGATCGCTGCGCGCCGCCATTTCCTTGAGGGCGATGAGCGTGTTGAGGTCGTTAGGATCAGTCATCTCCGCTTTTTGGAAGTAGGGGAGTGCCTTTT
>JBGCFZ010000405.1:0-8787 GCA_045110355.1 Lewinella sp.
CGTTCCGCCTTGCTTTCAAAAACCTTCCCTGCACCCGCGTCCGCGCCAGATAATCTATCTTCCCCTTCAAACGTTAGCTTAAAGTATGTCCCCAAAAAGTAATCGTATGTCATCGCGCAAAAAAGTATTTACCGGTCTTGCTGCCGGATTAGCCTTCATGGTTTTCACCGCCGCCACCGTAAGCCCGGTCAACGATAAGTTTTTCGAAATAATGAAAGCGATCGAGGTATACACCAACGTATACAAGGAGGTGAACACCTACTACGTCGACGACATCGAACCAAATAAATTGATGCGTACCGGCATCGAAGCAATGGTCAGTTCGCTCGACCCCTACACCAATTACATCAGCGAAACCGACGTGGAACTCGCGCGGCTCCGCCAAAGCGGAAAGTACCAGGGCATCGGCGCCAAGATTGAGTACATCGATGAGTTACCCACCATCATGACCTTGTTTAAAGACCAACCCGCCGACGCTGCCGGTCTGAAAACCGGCGACCGTATTCTGGAAGTCGACGGTCGTGAAACTGCAGGCTATAACCGTGACCAGTTGGAGGAAATCATGCGTGGCTTTCCCGGTACGACGATGAAATTAACGGTCAACCGCCCCGGCGTAGGTAAGAAAAACCTGGAGCTCCTCCGTGGTGATGTCAGTATCCCCAACGTTCCTTATTCCGGGATGCTGGCCAACAATGTAGGCTACGTTGCCCTGACGACCTTCACCCAGCAGGCTGCCAAAAACGTTCGTGATGCAGTGGTAAAACTGCGGGCCGACAACCCCAACCTTTCCGGCGTCGTTCTTGACCTGCGCAACAACGGCGGTGGTCTTTTGAACGAGGCCGTCGACATCGTCAACATCTTCGTTCCAAAGGATGAACTGATCGTAACAACCAAGGGTAAGGTCCGTGATTGGGACCGCAGTTATAAAACCAACGGCAACCCGCTGGACCTGGAGCTTCCCGTAGCCGTACTCATCAATGGAAAATCCGCCTCCGCTTCCGAGATCGTAAGTGGTGCCCTGCAGGATCTCGACCGTGCCGTCCTGATTGGTCAACGCAGTTTCGGCAAAGGTCTGGTACAGAACATCATGGAAACGGGATACGGCAGCCGGGTAAAAATCACCACCGCTAAATACTACATCCCCAGTCAGCGCTGTATCCAGGCACTGGAATATCGGGACGGTAAGCCGTTTGACATCCCTGATGATCAGCGCGCCGTTTTCAAAACCCAGGCCGGTCGTAAAGTTCTTGACGGCGGTGGCGTTGCCCCAGATATCAAGCTGCCCGTTCTTGGTGGAAAAGCCATCACCCAGGGCCTGCTTGATGAGCACGTCATTTTTGACTTCGTCAACGAATGGGTTACCAAGCACCCGACCATCGATTCTGTCTCTGAATTCCGTTTCAACGAATGGGATGGCTTCCTCAGTTTCCTGCAGCGTGGTGATTTCGAGTATACTTCCAAAGCAGAAAAAGCACTGGCAAAAGCCAAGCAGCAGGCTGAAGAAGAAGGCTTCGACATCGGCACTCAGTTGGCGGCCATCGAGGCACAGGTAGAGAAAGAACAACTGGCCGCCATCCAGAGCTACAAAAACGAGATCATCAACATCATCGAAAAGGAAATTGCTGGTCGCTATTTCTACCAGCGTGGGCAGGTGCAGATGGGCTTGCGGAATGACAAAGAGGTACAGGAAGCGATTGCTGTGCTGAATGATCCGGCGAAATATGCTAAGTTATTGAAGCCTTAGAAAACCTTATCTTAGCATAAATGAAATTTTCATGCCTGCTCCTGTTCTAACTACAGATCGTAAGTATTCTGTTGAAGAGTACTTTGAACTTCTTGAGAACTCTGAGAATCGTTATGATTTTCATGATGGAGATATCCGGATGATGGCTAGTGGAACGGCCAATCATAGTAAGATCAAAACTGATACTGCGCGTGTTCTTGGCAACTATACATTAGATGGGCCATGCGAACCCTATGACAGCGATATGGCAGTCTCTATTCCAAAGTGGAATAGTTATTTACTTCCTGATCTATCTTTTATTTGCAACGATCCTTCATTTGAGGATGAAGCACAACGACGGTTGTTGAACCCAGCTTTACTAATCGAAGTCATCTCCGAAACCAGCGAAGGGTACGATCGAGGCGAAAAGTTCTGGAAGTACCGCTCACTAGATAGCTTCCGGGAATATATGCTCATCGATTCCCGTCGTTACGCCGTAGAGTGCTGGTACAAAGAAGACGAGAAAATCTGGCGAATGGATGATACGTTTGCACGAGATGAAAGTGTTTATCTCCATACTTTGGAAATTACCTTACCGCTCGAGGAAATTTATCGGAGAGTTGTTTTTGACTAACGATTATTCGAACTCATTTTTTTCCACCCTCCGGCAAGGTCCGTTGAGTTCCGTCCGGTCGTCGTTTTCTAACAGCCAGTAATCATCCAGCAAGGAAGAATAACAAACACGCAACTTAAGGCCCCTTGATTTTTCTTCGAATCGGCGGGTGGCGGGGGTCCAATCCACCGAAAAAAGACGTACTTGTTCTCCGGGGGTAAGCACCTGCCCGTTGATGCCGCTGGAGGAAATTTCGTCGTAGCCGAAAACAAGGCTATCTGGTAATATTTCTGCGACCAACTGAGGCCAGCTACTGAAATACTGATCTCCGTCGGTCAATTGCATGGAGTTTATTCTGGCGAGTCCGGTCCCACTGTTTTTCACGTTAACGCTAAAGCCGCTCCCGCTGTAAGAACGCCACATCGTTAGGTGAGGATATACACTTACCTTTTGCTGTTGCCGCATCAACCGCATTTCCTGAGTAGAAACATATAAGGCGCACAAGCTGATGAAAACGGCGGTTACGGCCACCGATCGGTTGGTGTCGATACTGCGCAGGTAATGCCAGAACTTTTTCATAGGGCGTTGAAGTTTACAATTCGAAAGATAAACTTTTAGCGTTGGTTATTGAAGCTACGGTTGATTTCACCAAGGCCTTTCGGGCTGACTAGTCCTATCTTCGTTCTGCACGGTAACGTTTGTTTTAGGCGCGGACGCAGGTGCAAAGGATGTTGAACTAATTCCTGAGTAAAAAACACCCCTTTCATTATGACCTCTTTTCTTGCCGTGATTCCCGTTCTATCCACATCTGATCTGAAACGTGACATCGCCTGGTATGAAGAAAAAACAGGCTTTCGCAACGTCACCGACCAGGAAGGCTACGCCATTCTACAACGGGAGAATATGGAGTTACACCTCCAATGGCACCATGGTAATGAAGATGACCCGGTGTTCCCTGGCGTGATTCGGATTTGGGTTAAGGGCATCCTCCCAATCTTCGAAGAATTTGTACAGCGTGGCACCGTCACTCCAGAAAAGCTCCGGATGAACACGCCGTGGGGCACCAACGAATTTGGTTTCTACGACCTTAATAAGAATGCTATTTTCGTGATGGAAGATGTAGCGTAGCTTTACCACATGGAATTTCTACGCACCCCCGATCATCGGTTCACCAACTTACCCGACTACGACTACGCCCCGAACTACGTAGAAGTCAGCGGCGGCCTGCGGATGCACTATGTAGACGCCAATCCGGCCGGAGAAAAAGTTATCGTCCTCCTCCACGGAGAACCTGACTGGAGTTATCTGTATCGAAAGATGATTGCCGGATTGAGCAAGGCGGGTTTCCGGGTAATTGCCCCAGACCTCATTGGCTTCGGTCGTTCCGATAAGCCCGTCAACGAATCAGACTACAGCTACCACTGGCACGTCAATTGGGTAAAAGAATTGCTCTTCGACCACCTTGACTTAACGAGCATTCACCTTTTCGTTCAGGATTGGGGTGGGCTGATCGGGCTGCGCCTACTGGCGGAAAACCCGGCCCGTTTTTCTGCCGTGGTTGCGGCCAACACCTTCCTGCCCACCGGGGATCAGGACCCTGGCCCTGGATTCCGCCAGTGGTTGGCCATGTCTAAAACCCTGGATCCTTTCCCAATTGGCGGCCTCCTGCAAATGGGCACTGTCACCAAATTATCCGACGGAGAACTCGCCGCTTATGACGCACCGTTCCCCGACGAATCCTACAAAGCGGGCGCACGTATTTTTCCACAGCTGGTCCCCATCACACCCGATGATCCGGCCGCCCCAGCCAACAGAGAAGCCTGGCTTCGGCTGACCAAACTTAATGTACCCTTCCTCACCCTGTTCAGCGACAAAGACCCCATCACGAAGGGGGCAGAAAAATACCTTCAGGCAAAAATCCCCGGTGCCAAGGGGCAACCGCACCAGATTTTGGCCAACGGAGGACATTTTTTGCAAGAAGACTGCCATGAGAAATTGATGGAGGCTTTGGTTTCTTTTTTCGGTTAGCAGGAGGGCTGCTACGCAGCTGGTTGTTCTCACAGAGGGCAGCGCGGAGGGAGGCACAGAGGGCGCACAGAGTTACTGTCTTCATCAAAACCACTAGTACAGTGTAAACTAAGTTTTCACATGCAGGGGCCGGGCTTGCCCCGGCCCTCTGCGTATGGAAGAATCGTGTTTTTCGTTCGCTCAGCGAACGAAAAGGAGCGTTTGATGGGGCAGCCGATACGGGTGGAGGCAAGCCCTACCCGTACGGATAAACACCATAGAACTTAGTTTACACTGTACTAGACCATCTTTTCCATACAAACACTGTTCTCCATCCCGGCGTACTGCCCAAAATTAGGGACTACCGTATAGCCTTGTTTTTCGTACAGCCGAATAGCATAGGGCTGGCGTTTGCCCGTTTCAAGCAGGCAACGGGTATATCCCAATTCCACGGCCCAAGCTTCCAGTTCATTCAATACCTGAACGGCTATCCCTTTGCCCCGGTGTTCGGCGCTGGTAAACATACGTTTCACCTCTACGGTCTGCTTATCATAATGTTTAACCGCGCCACAGGCAAGGGGAGTCTCACCGCCATAAGCCATCACAACGTGCTTTATGGCTTCAAGGCCATTGTACTGGTGGTAAAAATCATGTTCATCTTCATCAGTTATGGCCAGATGGGCATCAAGGAGTTTGACGAGTGCTCGGAAATCTGAATTAGAGGAGTCCGTACGAAGAAGTGTGGGGGTAAACGTCGACATGGCCTGATTAATTGAAAAGATAAGGGTAGCGAAAGGTAGGGTTATACGCCAGATAAAACCTCACTTCTGCCAATTAGCACGATTTTTTTGACCAAAGCAAACTCCCCGGCAAACCACTTATCATTAAGCCGCGGGCCGGGGAGTTGATTCTTTTTCGATCTTCCTGTGTTCACGCCGTAGCACCAATTCAACAAGGCCGGCGAACGACGGCCTCCTGTTTTGTAGGGTACTATGGTAATACCTCACCGCTTAGGTTTTGGGCTTAGCTTTCAGGTTAAGGGTCATTGCTAAGCAACTTTCTTTGCACCTGCGGCCGCGCCCAAAAAATGGGTTTAGTGAAACCCTCCACACCCGATCGGTGACCCATCTGGTAAGCTCGGAGCCGGTCTTACGCTTACGCTACTGGGATCAGCCATGAAATTTTTAATCTGTTGGGTGATGTATAAGTAATGAGAGGAGTGTCCCTTATCATTCTCCATGCCCACTTTGGCCGTTTTATTCTTGATCCGTTTTAGTTCATGTAATGCGGCAGCTTGTACCTGTTCAGCCGCCGCCTTATTAGCCGCTAACCCGAGTAAGTGCGCCACCAGTCGCTTTTCAACAACCTCGGCAATTTGATTTTCGTGCTCAGATTGTTTCACCAATACTTGTTTAGAAATTACCTCCCGTACCTTTTTCAGGTAACCTTCCAGAGAAATCGCATCGGAATCAGCGTACAAGCCATGCTGTTCAGCAATCCGCGCCAACCGATGATGATGGAGCAAAAACGTCAGGTTATTATCCGCCGCAGTTTCTGCCATTGCCAGCGGATCAAAGGCTCCTCCATTTCTGGTTTTGAACAGCTCCCGGTCACGAGAATACCCCATTGCTGAAGGAGGGATCATGCCCAATAGGTTATCTGGAAGTTTCAAAAACCTTGGTGACATTGACTTCAGTAACATGTTAGTCGCTGCCTGCTGGCGCTGGACCGAAACGGGACGAACACGATTTTTAGCGCCACTTCCCTTCACCGCATAAGTGTAGTGGTAACCACCAACTTGCTTGGCGATTGCTTCTACCTGATAGCGGTGCATCAGGTAAACAGGTACGAGGACTTTCTCTAATTCGGAGACCGGCATACCGTCCGGGATATTATCCATGCCAATATTATTAAGGGCGTATTCGCGCAGGTCCATCAGGCGATCCATCTCAACAATTGGATCAGCACCATTTTCCCAGAGGTGGGCCTCGGGCTGCATGCTTCCCTGCGGCCGCGCATCAGCGTCGCTGATATAGCGTAAACCCATGCTTTCATTTTCGGCGAGGATTTTAGCCAGTTCAGCCGTTTCGTTGGCTCCGGCAGGAAAGTCGGAATACCCGTACTTGATGGTTTGCTTGTCCCACGCACCAATCCCCACATCGTAGGCTTCGCTGAAATCGACTTCACCGTCCTTAAGCGTTACGTACGGATGGGGGTAGTCCATCACGGAAGACCGGTCGTTGGTGGAAGCAGCAAAGTTGTGCGCCAGGCCGATGGTATGGCCCACTTCGTGTGCGCTCAATTGGCGCAGGCGGGCCAGGGCCATTTCTTCGAGGCGCGGATCGGGCGTGTCTCCATTTTCGTAGGCTTTGATGAGGCCTTGAGCGAGGAGAAAATCCTGACGGACCCGCAAACTCCCCAGCAAAACGTGTCCTTTGATGATTTCTCCGGTGCGCGGATCGGTGACCGAACTGCCGTAGCTCCAGCCCCGGGTGCTGCGGTGTACCCAGTTGATGACGTTGTAGCGAACATCCAGCGGGTCAGCGCCTTCGGGCAGCACTTTCACCTGGAAGGCATTTTTGTAGCCGGCAGCTTCGTAGGCCTGGTTCCACCAGCTGGCGCCTTCTAGCAAAGCAGACTTGATGGGTTCGGGTGCGCCACGGTCGAGGTAGTAAATGATGGGTTCCACGGGTTCGCTCATGGCGGCGGAGGGGTCTTTTTTCTCCAGGCGGTGGCGGGGGATGAATCGTTTGACCAGCGGTTGATCAATCGGTGTGGCGTAATCGGCGTAGCTGCGAGAGTTGTATCCGGAACGCGGATCAAATTTCCGGGGGGTGTAGTTGTCATCCGGCAACTGCACAAAACTGTGATGCATCCGCAGGGTGAAACTTCCGCTGGTGGGGGTCACTGAACGGAGCTGGCGTCCGGTCGCTTCGCCGGTGAAGGTGATGGAAGCTTCGAACTCGCTGTTCAGCGGAAAATTTTTCGTTTTGTCGAGGTAGACCGCGCTGCGGCTGGCGTCAATTTTATAGCTGCCTTGCTTGCCGCGTTTCAGACGAGCGATGACGCCGTGGGCATCAGAAAGCAGCAGCGGGGTGAGGTCGATCAATACGGCGTCGCCGGTTTTAGCTTCTACTTTGAATCCGTGAATGGTGGATTGTGCAAAGGCGTCGCGCACACTGGCGGCTTCGTCGGGGTTATCGCTAATGGCCCGGTAATCCAGGTTATGCTCTTTCAGGAGCACCTTCGGCCCAACGCGTTGGAAGGCGACCACGCGGGTGCCCCCAAGTTGATTCCGGTCCAGGCCGATATCGTTGCTGCCCAGGCCGGCGGCCAGGCTGTTGACGTAAAGGAAATCTTTTTCCCAGTTGTCGATGTGCAGGTAAATTTTACCCTCGTCATCGCTGTAGTAAAAATCAAAGTAGCCGGGCATTTTTTGCAGGCCTTCGGTCTTACTGGCAATCGTCGGTGGTTTTTTGACTGGGCTTTTTTGGGCGCGGACGCTGGTGCAGGGGAGGAAGAGTAAAGAGCAGAGGAGGAGTAAGGTAGTTCTCATTGGTTGGCGGTAATTAAGAGGTAAGGTACACTCTCTAAATTAATGATTTTTAGCTTATCTTTAGGTAAACGCAAAGCCCGAACACAGAGGAAGGTTTCAGGCACAAGGTAATGGCTTGGAAGAATCAGAGGCCTGGGCACAAAACAAACCTTTGTCCGTTGGAAAAGCGTTACAGTTACTAGGTAAGCTATTTGCCAAGTTAAAAAAGAAAGACGCAAAACGCCGCGAAAAAGAGTTTGACAAAGCTCAACGACTAGTAGAGGAAGCTGGCAGGAATGGTGGCATTTTTGCGAAAATGGCAAAAACCTTTAAAGTCAAAGGGTCAAAAGATGAGAGAGTAGACATTGAAGTTTTAAGCGGACGTGCTTTTGTACCTGATGACGATGAATAATCAAACAGATGAAAATGAAATATCTATTTGAAAATTTCCTAACCAATAAAAGTGTCTACACACTTAACGAAGTTTATTGGCGTAAACTCGCTAGTAACCTACTGCCTGAGGAGTGTATTGAATCAACCAACATCTACACAAATACCTACGCAAACGGAAAGAAGATTTATGATGGAAACCCCATTTTTAGTGCCCGATTAAAAGGGAATAGAACCTTAAGGATTATTCAAGAAGAACCAGAAAGTGAAGTTGCGGATATTAGTGCATGGGTAGAACAAGATCCTGCTCAAAAACAAGAACTCGTGGTTAGCCTTGAGTTATCAACTATTACCCGTGATATTGTCAAGGATTTACTTCAGCGTTGGGCCAAGCAAGAAACAACTCCTGACGCTATGAAAAATTATTTAGATGAAAAATTCGTCTGACTCCGTGGACCCAAGAACTACTTAATTAACCTATTCATCCGTAGACTTCTCCACAGAGCTGGCATGGTCCTT
>JBGCFZ010000406.1:0-6422 GCA_045110355.1 Lewinella sp.
CTAAACTGGCATGCCCAAGGGTCATAATAAGTGCACCAAATACAACCGCTTTTCGATAGCCCACATACTTGTCGGCAATGATGCCGCCAAACATTGGTGTTAGATATACAAGGCCAGTGTAAATACCGTAAAGAGCTACAGCTTCTTTCTTTGGCCAGCCAAAACCTCCTTCGTCGATCATACTTGCGACGAGGAAAAGGGTAAGTAAAGCCCGCATCCCATAATAACTGAACCGTTCCCACATCTCTGTGAAGAATAGCACAAATAGCCCCGGGCGGTGCCCGAAAATGCTGCCACCGTCTTCCGGGTAGCGCGTAGTAGTTGATTCCATGATCCGTTTTTAGTCGCCCTAAAGAAACGAAAATTCGCCAAACGCGACCGGTTACTTGTTGGTCAACCTCGTTATTTTAGCGTTAAAACCCATTCCTGGCGGGCCTGCGACCAACGATCATCGCTTTTGTCCCAACAGTACTTAGGCCTTTTGGGGAGGTGTTTTCTCAAATACTTTCCGTAAGCTCACTCCGAACCAAGCACCTAACCCCGTGGTGATCCCACCCCATAATGCAGTGACACCAACCAGTGCCCAACCTGACCCAACCCCAAAGGTCACCGCCAGGCGATCACTCAACCTGCCCTCAGAATCAAGGTGAAGGTAACCGGTATAAATACCCCAAACCAGCACGCCACCCAAAAAGGCAAACCAAAAGCCACCCCGACGCCATACGGGTA
Organism: Lewinella sp.; assembly: GCA_045110355.1. GTDB lineage: Bacteria > Bacteroidota > Bacteroidia > Chitinophagales > Saprospiraceae > Neolewinella. The sequence goes on from JBGCFZ010000406.1 coordinate 730, forward strand.
GCAAAACGCCGAGGGCCGCAGCGGCCAAACCAGGGGCATACCAGGCAGCGCCTGTATATAAGCAAATGGCGGTGGCGATAATGACAGCGAGCAGGAGAAAGAATCGGTACATGTGGCAATTTACAATGTAGCGGGGAATGGTGCACCCCACCATTCTCATAATCGTAGTGTTTTGCACAAAAAGGCAGTAGCCGTTACGAGCGGAGCGAGCAATCCCGCAGGGCCGGAGGTCCGTCTCTTGTAGCGAGGGGTGACCGTAGATCCGCAGGATCAAGCGGAACCCCTCGTTTTCGTTAGTCCCGTGACACACACAGCCTAATTCCTTCAACACCGCAATTCTGGCAATCAACAATCACCAATCAATAATTACTGCACCACCACCCGTCGTATCCCAACCTGTCCGTCAATAGTCCGTAGGCGCAGTAGGTAAACACCGGCGGCGAGGCCGGCGAGGTCAAGTCTGGAGGTAGAGGTTCCGGCTGTGGGTACTTCTCTAATGGCCCTGCCATGGACGTCAAACAGCTGCAAATTTGCAGCACGGAGGTTAGCCGACCAGCTTACGGTAGCTTGCCCCTCGGCCGGATTAGGGAAGACCTTCCAGGCAGTAGCTGGAAGTTGGTTGTTTCGTGTTCCGGTACATTGGTCGTTGAAGATAAAACTACGGAATTCACCGGGCGTACCGCCACAAACACTGGCGATTTCTACGTCGTAGGTGCCACAGAGGTTGATTTCGTCCAGGGTAAGGTAAATATCATCTACGTCTACTTCTACCCAGTCGTCTTGCGTATTCTGTAGTCGGTACCTAAGGCGATAGCTGCCGCCAGCGGCGGCACTTGCCCGCCAGGCGAGCAAGGTTTGCTCGGTCATGGCATCGTAGGACGCATCAAGACTGGTTGGAGGAGGGCAGGCCGGGTCGGCATCGATGATGTTGATGCAGTAGTCTTCTACTTCACCGTCTTTCCGTACCGTGGGGCAGGAGCCACTCACCCCAAGAAATTGCATCATGACCCGCATCCGGGTAAGTAAAAGGTCGGCGTCTTCCGGAACGGTGATAACGGCCCGAGCAGTTCCCCCCGGCTCGTTGTTCATCTCTGCGGCAATTTCATTGCTGGTCAGGTTACCGTCCTGGTTCCAGTCAACATAAACCCTGAATCCATCCACACCAGTTCCTGTATTGAATTCCGGGGTGATTTCAATGGGGTATTCTCCTCCACGAACAAAGGGCCGACTGGTAATTTCCTCGAAGTTGTTGTAGCCATCTGGTTCAGGTCCGCTGGCGTTAATGAGGATATTGCCACAGTTTACCGCCCTGATCCATTCACGATTATTATTGTATTCGTTTGGGGTGCAATAATCGCGTTCCAGGCAGGCACCGCAACCGGTACTGAGGATCGTTAAGCGGTTGCCAAAATCAGTGACCAATGTGTCGCAGTTGGTTTGGAATTCAAATTCGTAGTTGGTACACGGCTCAATGCCACCAGCAATACCAATGCTCCCGGATAGGGAAGTACGGGCTAACCAGGTGGAATCTCCCTGCTTACGGTAACGGACACGGTAAGATCTGCCAGCCAATAGTTCCGTCCAACTGGCAAAAAAGAACTGGTTGGGAGAGGCGATAACGTCGAAATCGTCGGGGATGACACAGCAGCCATCGGTAGAGATAGTAATCACCTCCGAAGTGACGGCGTTACCCCCGCAATTACCAGTCAGCTGGAATTCGTAGGCTACGCAGGTCGCCAGGTTTGTAACTTGATACGGAGCCTGTGCATTAGGGACCTCGGTCCAATCACTAGTTCCAGTAGGCCGGTAGCTTAGGTTGATACTGCCAAGCGCTTCGATGGCCCGCCAGTCAACGATGATACTGGTGGCGGATTCTTCCATTGGTGCGGCGTCGAAAAAAGTTGGTGCCAGGCAGGCATCGCAACTCGCCATATTATTGGTGGAAAGTCCGGCCAGGAGTTCGTCAAGGGCCGCCGCCACATCGAGGCGGCCTTCCGTTACGGTAATATCTTCAAGACTAAGGTTGGGGCGTACGCCATCGAGAACGGCGGCTCTCACCCGCAGGGCGGCAGCAGCCGGGTCGGCCAGCAACAATTGCCCGAAGGCTTCGCAGGGGGCAGCGTAGAGTAGGGCGATGGCGCCGGCAACGCCAGGGGTGGCGGCCGAGGTGCCGCCGAAACGGCCGTAGGAATTACCTACTGTAGTGGTGAAAACATCTTCTCCGTAGGCGCCTAAGTCAACGGATTTATTGCCAAAAGCGGCGGCTCTCAATTTTACATCAAAAGTCGTCATGTTGGTAACGGTTACCAGGTAGTTGGAAGTGCAATTAGAAGGGAGGTCCCCTTCTTCCTCGACGTCAATGTTAATATTGGCCGTGGCTCCGGCATTAAGGATGCCTGCATCCCCGAGCCGATCATACAGAGAGCACCAAATTGGACTGTCTTCTGCCCTGCCGTAGTCCCGCCCCCAACTGGAACTGGTGGCGACTACGTAGGCACCTTCAGCACCGTCCGTGTCTTCATAGCTTTCTCTTTGTTCCAGTGCATAACTATAGGCTTCAAGTACTTCCGCTTCACTGTTGTTGAAGTTGTTTTTTATCACCATCAATTTAACGGACCAGTTATTGCCAGCAACGCCAAGGTTGTTGTTGCCAACTGCACCGATGATGCCCGCTACGGGCGTACCATGGTTCAGCTCTCCGGCGTCGACATTTCCGTTTCCAGCTCCCCTTTCAGCGGTGTTCCAGCCATGGTAATCGTCGATGTAGCCGTTGTTGTCATCGTCAATACCGTTGTTGGGGATCTCATCTCGGTTACGCCAAAGGTTCCCGACGAGGTCTTCGTGGTCCGTATCAACTCCGTCGTCCAGCATAGCCACCACAATGGTATCTCCGTTAATGGTGACACCACCGGTGGTGATGTCCCAGGCGGGTTCAACATTATGGTCGGCGCCAAGGACACCGTTGAGTTGCCCCGTATTGAGGTGTTGCCACTGTTCATCGTACCGGGTATCGTTGGGTCTGGCGCGAAGCGCCAGGAAATGGTTGAGTTGAACGGCGTCCACCGCTGGGTCCCGCCAGTACGCCTGGCGAAGCTGCTTCTCACCGTGGCGGCTGAAATCAAAACTTACCAGGTAGGCATTAAGGGCTCGTCCGAGTGGTTTCCACTCGGTGATTTCGGTCTTTGCCGCCATCCACGACTTTGCATCTACGTCCGCGCCAAATTGAACGATCAGTTCTCCCTGGCGGTAATCAAGTTGTTGAGCAGATAATGGACAGAAAACAGATAGAAGTAGTGTTATTACTAGTAAACGGTAAAACATGTCAGGGAGTTATAGGAGGGGAAAGTACGGTGTTTACGTAAAAAGCCACTCTTCAGTTGTGAAGAATGATGTGTTTAAGACGACTTAAGAGGAATTAGCAGTCAGTATTCAGGGTTCAGTAATCAGTATTTAGGGGGCAGTATTCAGTACTCAGGAGTAAGCGTTCAGAAATCTAATTCCTGATTCCTGAACCCTGATTTCTAAATACTAAACCCTGACCCCTGATTACTACTTAGCCACCCGCGACCATCCAAACCGAATAACGACCAGCAAGACCAGGAAAATGATCAGTAAGTATTGGATTGGCATGTAGGTAAAGGCAACTATGCGGACCCGGTCAATAAACCACATGAAAATCAGTGCAGCTGAGATCATGATGACGAGACCAGACAACCGACTGAACCCTGGAAGTGATTCGATCCTGACCTGCTTTTTTACAATGAAAAAAGTAATGAGCATACTCGCAATCGGGAGCAACTGCAACATGATGTTGGCGTCCATAATACTTCCGCGCTCAAAGAGCCATTTATAAATTGTGTAAGCAACAGCGAGAATAGCGGGAACTGCAACCAGATAAACCAACGTACTGTACAGGTAATTCCATGGCGGCAAATGACCTTCTTCCCGTTCCATCCAACCGGCCAATAGTGCCGCAAAGGGGATGAGGAGGAAATAGAAAACCACATTCAGCGGGTTATCGAGTGCGTACTGGAAAAGATCGTTAATGGTCATGGGGGCGAAGATAGTATGCAGGAATCAGTATTCAGGGATCAGACTTTAGGAATCAGTTTTCAGTTTTTAGACCTTACTTCTCAGAGGTCAGAAATCTGATTCCTGATCCCTGAACCCAAAAAACTGAATACCGAGCCCTGAACACTGATCCCTGAATACTGATTTCTGATTCCTGAGCCCTGAACACTGATTCCTGCATACTATCTTCGCCCCATGTCTACCTCTCCTTCCACAACGCCGGCACTTTACGAATTACTCTGGTGGGCTTTTACCCTCGTTTTGGCTGGCCTGATGTTGTTGCCGATTTATACCCAGACGCCCGGATTTCCGTATTTTTTGGCCAATGCGATCTACATCATTGTAGCTATCACCCTCACGCGGTACCTCTTTTTTCTTAAGATCAGTTGGCTGAGGGATCACCTGTTGTTACAGGGCGCACTGAGCATACTGTTGATCCCACTGATTTTCGTGATGGTACAGTATTTTAACTCCTTTATTCGGTTTTTCGACGATAACGGACCCGACATTTTAGTGAAAAATTTACCGGCAGATACCGCAGGGATCATCAACGGATACTTGCAGGCTGAATATCGCTTTTTTGGGGTATGGGCGATCATGGCTGCTTTCATGATGCCACTACGTTTGCTTTACAACGTATGGGTCAGGTACGCGGCGGGAGTGCGAAAGTTGTAGCTTACCTTTACGTCACTTTGGGCGCGGCCGCAGGTGCAAGTACAGTTGCAAAAGCAAGGAATAAAGCACCGTTGTCTTCTTACCTCAAGTGCTCCTGCCACATGCGGCAGCCCTACCTACTACTAACTACCCACTATTCCCCTTTGCATTTCGACATCATTACCGTCCTGCCCGAGCTTCTTGCCTCTCCTCTTTCCCACAGCATTATGCAGCGGGCTAAGGACAAAGATCTGTTGACGGTCACTATTCATGACCTTCGGGAATACGGATTGGGAAAGCACCGTCAGGTCGACGATTACCAGTTTGGAGGAGGCGCAGGCATGGTCATGCGTTGTGAACCTCTGGCTGATTTGATTGATAAATTATTGGCCGAGCGGACTTACGACGAAGTCATTTACCTCACGCCCGATGGCGAGCGCTATGCACAAAAACGAGCCAACCGACTGAGTTTGGGCGAGAACCTGTTGCTTATTTGCGGGCATTATAAGGGCATCGACCAACGGATCAGAGACGAATACGTTACCTTGGAGATCAGCATCGGTGACTACGTGCTCTCCGGTGGGGAGCTTGCCGCAGCGGTATTGGTTGATTCCATTGGCCGCCTTTTGCCCGGGGTGCTCAACGATGAAACTAGTGCGCTTACAGATAGCTTTCAGGACGACCTTCTGGCGCCGCCGGTCTACACTCGTCCGGCGGAATGGCGGGGCCGGCAGGTTCCCGCAATTCTGACCAGTGGGCATACCGGCAACATCGAAAAATGGCGAGAAGAGCAGGCCTTACAGCGAACGAAAGATCGGCGGCCAGACATCCTTGAATAATCCTACCTTTGCGAAAATTAAAGATCCCGGAGGGATCCAATCGTTTTAACCCCGGACGAAGCAAGATGCGAAGCATCGGGCGAAGTCCGGGGATGCCCATGTACGAAGCAAGATGCGAAGCATCGGGCG
>JBGCFZ010000407.1:0-8296 GCA_045110355.1 Lewinella sp.
GCAGTGCCGGGCGGTCGTTCCTGGTACGGGGTGCATGCCATTCCAGTCTTCATGGCAGGGCTTGGGAATGGAGATTTTTAAGGGCGTGTAGGCCATGGGGTTTGGGTTTGTCTGTTGGGTAGATGCATTTTACTAGAATAACGCACACTATTGACCTGAAAAGAAATGAACTCTTGCATGAATTGTATGTTGCGGATACCTATAAACCCTGTTATGAAATACATATTTTTGATTATTCCCTTCATCCCTTTTTTGTTAGTCGGATGTAATAAAACCGATGATGACCTTTCGTCCCCGGACTTCACTTACGAAGGAAGGCTTACTGAAATTGAAGATGGAAGTCCAAAGGTTGGATGGCAGGTAGCTCTATCTCGTTACATTTTTCAAATACCCGTAACTCCTGACAGTAGGAAGGTAATATTGGGCTTTGACACCGTTGATGAGAACGGTGATTTTGGTTTTGAAGTTAAAGTCTCTCAGGCAAATTTTGATGAATTTGAGCCTACTCCCTTTGAAAAGAATAAAAAAATGGAAGCCTTTTACCGAGGTGCTATAATTGAGGTCATGCCTCCATCATCCTTGGTTTTTCCTATGGGACAAGAAACTTATCTTCCTCTTGATCGTGCAAACTTCGTCACAAAATTGAGTAATTGGCAAGAAAGCCAAGTTGGTCAAGTCGTAAATAACAACCTGCGGATATACACTGAAGGGCAGACAGGGTTAAATGCTAGATTCCGGGTCGAACGCTCTGTCTTCAGAGGAGAATTTTTAAGGGGAACTTTAGCAGTAAGAGATTTGAATTATGATGCCTCTTATACAACTCGCTCATCCGTAGAGAATTCAATTGGGCTGTCGCTCAGTGAAGATCAAGAGTACACTGTTGGTGTCCAACTCCCACTTAACAAGCGGCTAGAAACAACCTTTAAGTTTACACCATCGGTTAACGGTGTTCTAATTGATGCACTGGTTTTTAAGAGTACATGAGTTGCTGGTAATTCAGGGGACACTTTGTTTTTACCTGAATATGTTTACGAGAGGTCAGAAAATTTATCCTTCACAGTAAGCGTAAAGTTTTCTCATTGCAGTAGGAACAAAGCCCAGTACTACACCACCCGCATCCCCACCGGATCCCAACCCACCACCCGCTTTTCAAAATAACTCACGTTCGCCGCCAACGACGGTGCAGCCGCCCGAAACCCAAAGGCACCATCTTCCACCACTTTACCTTTCTCCCGGATCGCGGTAAACCAGTTATGAAAATGGTGAACGTGGGAAGAATATCCTTCGGGAAGGCGAAAGCCCCATTCTTTTGGGCCGAGGACCTCTGGCGGAGCAGGCGGGTAGGTCGCTTTATACCATTTTTCAAATTCTTCACGGGTGTTTTCAGGGAAAGTGTTGAAGCTGTCCCAGCCGCCATAGCCAGGCGCGGCCGGCAGCTTATTACGGCGAAGGGTGAGGCTGCTCCCCCCCAAGTCAAGGCTGCCTTCGGTACCAACCAACCGGGTCTGGCTGCCACCGCCACCGCCAGCCACGAAGTTGACCCGAAGCTGCATGTTGAAGGCTGGGTGGCCTTCTTGCGCCGCGTAATCACAGTTGGCCAGGAAGACATCCGGCACGTCCCGTCCGTCTTCCCAGTACCGTAGGCCGCCGGTGGCGAAGATCCGGTTGGGGCCTACCGAATCCAGCATCCGATGTACGCCGGAGAAGAGGTGGACGAATAGATCGCCGCCAACACCAGTGCCGTAATCCTGGTAGTTGCGCCAGCGGAAGAAACGGGTCGCGTCGAAGGAGAGCTTAGGTGTGTCCTTAAGAAAAGTATCCCAGTCAACGGTTTGTGGAGAAGCATCTCGGGGGATGGAGTACTGCCAGGCCCCCATCGCGCTGAAGCGGTCATTGAAAGTCTCGATCATGACCAGCCGGCCGAGGTCTCCCCGGCGATAAATTTCCCTGGCTTTGTCGAGTAAAATAGAACTTACCCGCTGGCTGCCGACGATAAGTACGCCGGGGTTTCTCCGCTCCGCATCAAGGATGGCGTGGCCCTCCTCTAGCTGCTGTACCATCGGTTTTTCGCAGTAAACGTGTTTGCCGGCGTCGAGGGCGGCAATCGTTATGGTGTCATGCCAATGGTCGGGCGTAGCGACGATGACGGCGTCGATGTCCTCTCGGGAGAGAATCTCCCGGTAATCTCGGGTAGTGAAAATATCTTGGCCGTAGATTTCCTTTGCACGCTCTAACCTACCGTCGTACAAATCGCAGGCGGCGACCATTTCAATCCCCGGGTTCTCCAGTGCTGCGTTGACGTTGTTGAAGCCTTGGATGCCCAGGCCAATGCAAGCCAGGTTGATGCGGTCATTGGCCGCGTATTTGAACTGGGGTACCCCGAGCGTAGCCGCATTAAGCGCTTGGGTCGTGAGTACGGGAGCAGCAAGCAGGGTGGGCAAGCGGCGGAGAAATTTGCGACGGGTAGACATAGGAGAAAATACTTTAAGCACTTATTTTGGAACCGGAATATAGGTATTGTCACCTGGTACACTAGGGAATTCTTTGTTTTCCCAATCTGCGTGCGCCTGGAGAAGCCGTGCTTTGCTATGAGAAACAAAGTTCCAACGCAGGAGCGGTTCATCGGCCAGCGGCTCTCCGCCGAAGAGTAGGAGCCTCGTCCCGGCTTCGATAAAGAAGGAAACATAACTCAGGGACGCCCGCATGTTGGGAGTAATTTATAGAAGGTGATAACTTGATAAAAATCAAGTATGACGCTTAATCCCTAAATTTTACTAGTACGCACTTTTAACCATCTATGCATCCTGCGTCCGCGCCTACTGCGCTTGTACCTTCAAAAAGACAGCCAGCGACAAAAAAACGAGCCACCAGTAATAACCAGTGACTCGTCCTTAAAATAAAGTGTTGTTCAAAACATCTCTCAAATCTTAAGCAAAAACACCAACACCTGCTTCTGCAACGGCATGGTCATCTTCTACGGAGCTTCCACTGACGCCGATGGCACCCACTACGTTACCCGCCGCATCTTTAACGGGAAGGCCACCAGGGAAAGAGATCAGGCCGCCGTTGGAATGCTCAATGTTGAACAAGGGACCGCCAGGCTGAGACAGGCCACCAATAGCACCGGTTGGCATATCAAAAAAGCGCGCCGTTTTGGCTTTCTTGATGGAAATGTCGAGTGAGCCGAGCCACGCGCCGTCCATGCGGCCGAAGGCTACGAGATTAGCGCCAGCATCAACAATGGCGATGTTCATCTTTACGCCCATTTCCTGGGACTTCTTCTCTGCGGCAGCGATCATTGTCTGGGCCTGTGCGAGGGTAATATTCATGGTTGGATAGTTTTAAAGAAGTGAAGTTTATTAGACTGCAAAATTAGCCCCTTGCCGTACCCCACCGGTTACGGATACAGATCGATCACTTATGAAAAAAGGTCAATTCAGCGAATCTCGGTAGGATACTTGCCAAACTTTTTTTTGAAGGCTGCGCTGAAATTGGACAGGTTGTTATAACCAAACTTCAAATAGATATCAGAAGAAGTGAGCTTACCTTCTGTCAGGGTTTCGTAAGCGCTTTGCAGCCGTCGTTCGCGGAACCATTTCCCGGGGGAGATTTGGTATTCGCGGACAAAACTCCGCTTGAAGGTGGACAGGCTCATGTGGCAGAGGAACGCAACGTCTTCGAGGTTGAGGTTAGAATTGACACTGTTTTCCACAATACTTTGAAAACCGGAAGCCTCCCGGGCAACCAACGAGTGGAGGTAAATCTCAAAATCGCGTCCGTATTTCCCGACCAGATATACCAGCAACTCTTCGAACTTGATGGCTAGTAATTTCTCCGTTAGGGTCGAAGCTCCGTTGACAATGGTGGATAGTGAATCGAGATAGGCATGAATGTACGCGTCGTTCTCGATGGTAAAACAAGGCGTTGGCGTGCTCGTTTTAGGCTGGGAGATCCCCGTCTTTTCGAGGAAAGCGCTGAGTTTACGATCAGAGAAAAAAAGGAGCTTGCAGTAGTACACATCGCCCTTATCAAGTAGTTCTGACCAAATGCAATTACCACTTTTGATTAATAGTGACTGGCTTTCGTTTACTGCAACGGAGGTGTTGGGGAAATTTACCAGCTTTCTACCCCGCTGTAAAAAACTAAACATGTGCTGATTCAACTGTACCTTGCTGTTGAAAATGTTTTGTTCCATTTTTAGGTCATAAACAAAGAGGTCCGGATTAGGCCGGGAACCTTCAACGAGGGAATCCGGAATGTTTTCTATTGAGAGCATGATGAAACTTAGGAATAATAATTGTGATCCAACCATTTTTCCAGGTTTGGAATTAGGGCTAAGATAATCAGCAGAAATTCAAGGACTGTTTTAACCATCTCTGCACCTGCGGCCGCGCCTACTGCGCCTGCGCCTTCAAAAAAGCCACCGGCGTCGTCCCGTGCTTTTGCCGAAACACCTTGTAAAGAGATGTTTTGGATTTGAACCCACATTCTATCGCTAAGCCGTTAATGGAAAGGTGGGCGTTCTCTTCCTTCCCCAGGGCGTTTTCGAACGCTGCTAACCGGTATCCATTCACATAACTGTAGAAATTGGAGACCAGGTGCTGGGTAAAGAGCTGCGAGAGTTCATTGTCGGTAGCACCTACCGCTTTTGCCAATTCACTAAGCTTGAGGTCTGGCCGCAAATAAGGGACCTCCTTTTCCATATACTGCTCCAGGCGTAAGTGGAGCGTCTTGAGCTCTGAGGCGGTGGTGGCAGTAGCGCCATAGAGCCGGTTGGCCAATAGAACGGAATAAGTGGAACGACGTAAGGACTGATATACCAGCGCCAGCACGAATACCTCGAAAACAAAGAGCAGCGTGAACTCAAAGTACTCGGATAGCCTGGTGTAGATGCCCATGTAAAAAAGGGTGGCAGTAGAAATGCCAATGGCCACCAGAAAAGCGATGACATAATACCGCATCCAGTTCAAACGAATCAACTGCGGATCGGGAGCTGGGCCCTGGGCCAAAAGCCGCAACGTTCCGATGCCGAAAATGGCGGCTACCACCAGGTAACTGCCCAGCCAGGCAAAGTTGTACCATTGTGGGATACTGGCGAACAGGAGGTAAAACCCGTACTTGAATCCCGTAAACGCAAGCAACCAGCTTATTACATGGTAGATCGAAACCGTGAAGTAACCCCAGTAGCCCCGACGCCACCGGAATTTTTCGTCCACAAGACTGAAGACATAGAGGTATAAAGCTGGAGGAACGGCCAACCAGCAAGCCGCCGAAAGGCCCATCAAGCTATAGTGCCACGCTTCCCGACCCGATAAATTCATGAAAATGCCATGATGCGCAAGAATTACCGCAATACAAGCCAGAAGAAGTAAGAGTAACCGCAGGGAGATTGGATGACGTGTGTTTTTTCGCCATACCCCAGCCATGAACAGGAGGGCCTGTAGCGCACCAAAAAGGAATAAGACCGATAAGAAGCTGAATTGCATAGTTGTACCTAAGTCAAAGTGGTTTGAGACTTTTTCACTTGCTATCGCGGCCCCTGACTTCGTTAAAAAGCCATGCCGAAGCTACGGCTTCGCCTACGTTTTTTGCCTTGTCAGGAACCACGCTAGCTTCGCGCTAATTGCCCCAAACCACTCCGGCTTAGGTACAGCTGCGGTGTCTATGGCAAAAGTCGGGTTTTTAGGCCGGGGCTTACGGTAGTTGGCAGACAGTTTTGGCCTTGTTTGCGCCGTCTCAGCTTAGCTGAACTCCCTAAGCGGCTGATTTCTAGGCACGGGCAGACGGTACGCCTAGTTTTGGCACCGATCAAAATCACCACCAATGCGAATTAAATTTTTAGCCTTCTTCTTATTTGTTCCGGTCCTGTTGTGGGCGCAGGACGTCACAACACTAGTCCCTCAGGCCTCCAGCCATAGCTTCGAAGCCATTAGCTGGGGCAAAGACGGACGAATTTATTCACCGAACTTTGTCAACGGCCACATCCACCAGATCAACCTGGACGGAACCGTCAACATAATTCGAAGTGATTTGGCGGAGCGTTTTCAGTTTCAACTATCGCCTAATCCGGTCCGAGATCAGTTGAAAATAACCTATGAATTGCCCACCAGCGCATCAGTCCGTCTGGGGCTGCATGCCCCAACGGGACAACTGCTGGTGACGATGGCGGATACCACCCAGTCAAGTGGGCCTCAGGAGCTCATTTACCAATTTGGTGAACACTTGTCGGCAGGGCAGTATCACCTAGTCCTAACGGTGAACGGGCGCTCTGCAACAAAGCCACTGGTATTGATACGCTAGTTTTTTGGGGCGGGGCCGCAGGATGCAAGGAAAGGTTTGAGGAGCAATGGACGTACGGATTGTCACGTTGCTTTTTATCCTCCATTGCACCTGCGGCCCCGCCCAAAACAACCCTTACTTACGCTGATTACCGACGTTCCTCAGTCCCCAACTAAGTTCCCACCACCAATGAATAATTATACTACTATTGCTTGTCTCCTCCTGGGGCTCTTCGGAAGGGGGCCAGGAGGCTTTAGTAATGTTCTGCCGCCATAAACATCGGGCTACAGCTTTCTCAGAAAGACAGTCCTTATTATAATTCTGACCAGGCAAATGTTACGCCGGCGAAGCGTTTCGATTGCCAGCAAGCTTCAGGATCACTGCGCCAATAATCCCCGACACCAACGAGCCCACCAGGATACCGATCTTGGCAGAATCCACCAAGACGGCACTACCGGCAAAGGCCAGGTTCGCAATGAAAATAGACATGGTAAAGCCGACACCAGCGAGGACGGCAACACCGACGATCTGTAAGGCGACGACTCGGTCGGGCAATTCGGCCAGCCCAAGTTTGACGGCCAGGAAGGAGAAAAGCGAAATGCCAATGCACTTGCCCACAAAAAGCGTGACGGAAATCGTTAGGATCAGCGAAGTGTCCAACTCCATCCCTGCACTGAAGGCGATGCCAGCGTTGGCCAGGGCAAAAAGTGGCATAATGAAGTAGGCCACCCAGCCGTGAAGTTTATGTTCCAGGTGCTGTAGTGGCGAATGGAAGTTCTCCACCAGTTCTTCGATATCACCGATGTGCTCCAATTGCTCGTTACTCAGTGTATTTGCCGGACCCAGGGGAGATTTTTCGAGTTTCCCCGTAATGGCCGTTAATTCCGTCAGCAAGGCATGCCCCTTGATTTTTCGGCGGATCGGAACCGCAAAAGCCAGTAATACGCCGGCAATGGTGGGGTGAATACCCGACTTCAGGAAAAGTACCCACACGATTACACCTACGATAATGTTGAGGTATTTGATGTAAATGCCCCGGTAGGAAAGGAAATATAAAAAAGCCAATAACAACATGGAATACAACACCAACATCCATTGAATACCACCGCTGTAGAAAATGGCGATGATCAGGACTGCGCACAGATCGTCCACAATAGCGAAGGCGGTCAGGAAAATCTTCAAACTCAGGGGGACAGATTTACCGAGGGCTTTTAGAATAGCCAGCGTAAAGGCGATGTCCGTAGCCATCGGGATGCCCCAGCCTCCCGCAGTCTCCGGCCGGTCGTTCAGGAGCAGGTAGCAGCCATACGGGACAATGATGCCACCTAATGCGGCGAAAATCGGAAAGGTCGCTTTACGAAGCGTATTCAGCTCCCCGACCAGAATCTCCCGCTTGATCTCCAGGCCGATCAGGAAAAAGAAGATGGCCATCAGGCCATCGTTGATCCAGAGAATGAAGGCTTTGTTGAGGCCAAAGTCTTCCGTTCCAAAGCCGATTTTAGTACCCCAAAGTGCCTGATAGCTTTCAGCGTACGGGGAATTGGCCCAAATCATCGCCAGAATGGTAGCGGTAAAAAGCAGGATGCCGCTGAAGCTTTCCAGTTTGATAAATTGCTGGAAAGGAGTTAGTAGGTAGTTTTTGATCATTGTAAGAGGTGGTCAATACTTAATAGTGAGGCTATCTTATTGGCATAACTCCTACTTATTCAGTTTGGTTTAACTAGTGGTTGCCGAAGTTTAAACTTGGCACAATCTGCGACGCTTTTTTGCGCCAGGTGTCGTTGGTAAAACGCTTCCGTAGCTACGGCTATGCAAGCGTTTCGCCACCTAGCCAGCCACAAAAAATCATCAGCAACTTGCACTCAATTTCAAACTTCGGCGACCACTAGTGCTCTGTCAAGCCGATCTTGTCACATTAACTGCGGCGTCTTTTACCCGCTGGCTGCGTTGCTTGAATCCTCATTTAGCTACGGCTAAACTCCGGTTCAAGCGCCTTGCCCGCAGGCAAAATTCACCA
>JBGCFZ010000408.1:0-2728 GCA_045110355.1 Lewinella sp.
GCAGCAATGGTCATCCCCGACCTCAGCGGAAGGCGATAAATTGCGTCCGTTTCAAAGGGGGACCGTAAGCGGGCAAATAAGGCTTCGGGAGACTGGTTGGGCAAAATAAAATGTCCGTAGCCATTGTGGGTACTACGAAACGGAACGAGTAGGTTGGTAGTGGAGTCATAGACTTCTCCCGAAACATCGACGGGTTTACCGTAAGCATCCGTTGCCCGAAAGGCAATCTTTTGGGGACCCGAGCCAGCCCTCATTCCGCCTTCCGGAAAGAAGTCCAGGGTGATGTTTTGCAGTACTACTGGCACGGGACGGAGAATGGTTTCCGCAGCGGCCTCGTAGGATACCCGAGTGCTCAAAACGACGTCGGTCGTCTTCAGATCTTTGGCCAGCGGCAACTCCAGCAGGTATTCGCCAAGCAGGCCTGTCTTCACCTTTTTGGAGGCCTTAATTTTGCCGTTGACGCGTAGTTCGGCCAATACCTCAGCGCCGCTGGCGGGCTTCCCCTCCCGGTCCTTTACTGCCAGGTGATACCGCACGGTTGTTCCGGGGCCGAAGGCCTCCCGCTGGGGCTCCAGATTGATCAGTAGATTAGGGCGAAAGGTCCGTTGGACGTAGATATTTTTACGATAAAATGCGGCGGGGCCGAAGTTAGCCTGCCAGTTGGTCCGGGCGACTAGGGTGTATTTCCCGCCGGGCAATGCTTGTTTTAGTTGCAGGAAGCCATCGTGTCCATTTACTCCCCGGTACAGGGCCAAACTATCAATTCTGGCCCCTTCTGCGTCCAGCAGATCAAGGTGAACGACATCACTTTGCGGGGTATCCAAACAGCCGTCTCCTCCCGTCAGGTAAGCGCGCAACCATATCATCTCTCCCGGGTGGTAATAAGTCCGGTCGGTGTGTAGGTAAAGTAGTTCCTGGTTACTTTTCTGGGCGCGGACGCAGGTGCACAAAAAGGTCAAAAAGAGCAGGGTCAGGGTGGTACGCATTGGCTTCATTTGCCTGATGGATGCCGAACCCGTTGGGTTTACACAATCTTTTACACTAAATAATCTCGTCGCGCAACCTTAAATTTGCGTTTTCGTTAGTTATAGGAACGGAACATATTTGCGTTCCGCCCCCAAAGAAGCCTATGGATCTCTTAATTACCATCGGGCAGCTGGTCCTCAGCCTGTCCATCCTCATTGTTCTGCACGAATTCGGTCATTTTTTGCCCGCCCGTTTATTCGGTACCCGTGTCGAAAAATTCTATCTGTTTTTTGACCCTTACTTCAGCCTGTTCAAAAAGCAGATTGGGGAGACGGAATACGGCATCGGCTGGCTTCCGCTGGGGGGCTACGTAAAGATCAGCGGCATGATCGATGAGAGCTTTGATACCGAGCAGATGGAATCAGAACCACAGCCCTGGGAGTTCCGGAGTAAGCCGGCGTGGCAACGGCTCATCATCATGCTCGGTGGTGTCACCGTCAACTTCATCCTCGGTTTTCTGATCTACTCCATGGTTTTGTTTGGCTACGGTGAAGAATACCTACCTGCGGACAACGTGGTTGCCGGTATCGCCGTCGACAGCCTGGGCCAGGAAATGGGCCTGATGACCGGCGATAAGCTGCTGCTGATCGGTACTGAGAAATTTGAACGCTTCAACGACCGTGCCGTACTGCGGGCCGTAGCCATCAACAACGTACGGGACCTGACCGTCGATCGTGGTGGCAGCCAGCAGAAGATCAGTATTGATAATAAGTGGGCCGATATCCTGACGCGTCATGAAAACAAGCGGGAGCGCTTGTTCCTGCCCCGGATTCCGTTTGTGATCGCAAGGATTGCCAAGGGTGGACCGGCAGCTGAGGCTGGTCTGGAGGTTGAAGACAAGGTTGTCAGCGTAGATGGTAAGCCCATCACTTACTACGATGAATTTTCTACCTACATGAAAGGTAAGAAGGACACCGAAATCACCATCGGCGTCACGCCCAAAGGGAGTACAACGGTTAAAAACATCACCCTAACCACCAACGAAAATGGCCGAATTGGTGTTAACCCAGCCGGCCCAAACGAGTTTTACGATACGGAACGCATCGAATATGGTTTCTTCGAATCCTTCCCTGCTGGTTATGACCAGGGGGTACAGTTCCTGGGAGACCAATTCAAGGCCTTCGGCGAAATGTTTAAAGGCAACATCAAGGTAACCGAGAGCCTGGGCGGCTTCGCAAGTATCGGTTCCATGTTCGGTAAAACCTGGGAATGGGAACGCTTCTGGTACATGACGGCTTCTCTTTCCCTCATTCTGGCCTTCATGAATCTACTCCCCATTCCAGCACTTGACGGTGGGCACGTGATGTTCCTCCTCTACGAAGTTGTTACCGGCCGCAAGCCCAGTGACAAATTCATGGAGTACGCTACAATGGTTGGCTTCGTTATCGTGCTCGGTCTTGTAGTACTTGCCAACGGACTTGACATCTGGCGTGGGCTGTTCGGGTAGCGGCTGCGCCGCATTCGCGTTGTGGAGTCGCTTCGCGGCTGTTGGGGGGCTCGCTTCGCTCGCGTTGGGACTCCCCAACAACCGCAGGTTCCCCAACAGGAGCAAAGCAACTCCCCAACAACCGCAGGTTCTCCAACAGGAGCAAAGCAACTCCACAACAACCACAGGTTCCCCAACAGGAGCAAAGCAACTCCACAACAACCACAGGTTCCCCAACAGGGACAAACCACCTCCACAACAACAGCGGAGACCTCG
>JBGCFZ010000409.1:0-12638 GCA_045110355.1 Lewinella sp.
AACTGAACGTCGTTATTGGCGAAGGTGATGGGTTGGTAATGCGGTGTAATACCGTAGGCGTCGGGGTCTAGTCCGACGGGGCTATGGGCCGTAAGCGCAAACTGGTGCCAAAAACCAGATTGAATCACCCCGGCTTGAAACAACTGTCGGACCATTTCGAGGCTGTCTATCGTTTCCTGCACCGTTTGGGTCGGATAGCCATACATGAGGTAGCTGTGCACCATGATACCGGCGTCGGTAAAAGCGCCGGTCACCCTGGCCACCTGCTCCACCGTTACGCCTTTCTGGATGAGGTCAAGCAGCCGGTCGCTGGCAACTTCCAGGCCACCCGAGACGGCGATGCAACCACTGGCTTGCAGCAGTCGACAGAGATCGGGAGTGAAGTTCTTTTCAAAGCGGATGTTCGTCCACCAGGTCAGCCGCAGGTTGCGGCGGATGATCTCCAAAGCGAGATCGCGCATGAGGGCGGGCGGAGCGGCTTCATCGACAAAATGAAAACCGTTTTCGCCGGTTTGAGCGATGAGTTCCTCCATCCGATCCACCAGCATTGTGGCCTGAACCGGCTGGTAATTACCAATATAATCGAGGCTGACATCGCAGAACGTGCATTTGCCCCAGTAGCAGCCATGGGCCATGGTCAGTTTATTCCACCGGCCGTCGCTCCACAAGCTGTGCATGGGGTTGGCCACTTCGATGACGGAGATGTAGCGTTCAAGCGGAAGGTCGGAATAATCGGGCGTGCCAACAGCGCTTTGGCGATAGTCCTTGCGGAGAGAGAAATCGTTGTAAGTGACTTTACCATCTTCAAGCAGGAAGGTTCTTTTCAGGGGCGCGAACGCAGGTGCGGGGGAAGGTTTAAAGCAGTATTCGTAAAGCAGTTCAATTGGTAGTTCTCCGTCGTCGAGGGTGATGTAGTCGAAGAATTCGAAGACCCGGGCATCGCTGACCGAGCGTAGCTCGGTGTTGGCGAAACCACCGCCCATGGCCGTTTTTATGTTGGGGTAGTTTGCTTTTAGCCACTGGGCGCAGCGGAAGGCGGAGTATAGGTTGCCGGGGAAGGGGACGCTGAAGCAGACAAGGGGATATGCGATAGCTGATTGGCGATATTTGATATGCGATTTAGCTGCCGCAGGTTGGATAGAATCCTCAAGCTTCCTTTTCAGCACCTCCAAAGTAATCCGATCAATGAAGGTGGGCGGGGCCTGGAGTTTAGCATAGAGTTCGTCGAAGGAATTGGCGGAGCGGCCGATGCGTTCGGCGTAGCGGCTGAAGCCGAAGTCCGGGTCGACGCACTCAACGATGAAATCGGAGAGATCTTCGAGATAGAGAGTGGCCAGGTGTTTGGCCTTATCCTGGTGGCCCATGCTGCCGAAAGCGTAGTCAAGTTCTTCGAGTTGATCGAAGCGGCTGGCTTGAGGCAAAAAATTCTCTCCGGCGATCTGTCGGGCAAGGGTTGGTTGTTTGCCCTGAAGGAAGGCGATAACGGGGGCTATTGTAGCCAGGTATTCCGCGCGCAGCGCGTAGATGCGCCGGGCATTAGGAGTGGGTTGGTTAGGAGAAGCGTTACCGAGTGGCTGTCGCTCTTCGGAGGCAACGGAGGTAAGCTCCATGCTTTTCAACTCACCCTGCACCAGCGGCCGCGCCTGCTCAAAAACCTCCCGCAAGCGGTGCTGGGTGAACAGTTCAAGAATCACCTCAATGCCCAGGTCCATTTGCTCGGCGGGGATATCTTTTGTGTTCAAAAAGCCCTTCAAATAAGCGGTGGCTGGATATGGGGTATTCAGCTGGGTGAAGGGCGGAGTTATTAGTAGGATGGACACAGGGGCGAAGGTAATGACCTTCTTTGTAAGAAGCCAAACACCCCGAAACAAGCTAGGATAATTGCCTTAGGACTTGATTTGTCTCGGGCGTTCAAAGACCAATTTAGTAGAACACGAATTTTCCGCCAAACGTCAAAGAATATGGACGCAACTGATCAACCTCGTATCCGCTTTCCTGGGCTAATGTTACCTCTTTCTGTCGGTAAAGCCCCCGAATGGATAAACTGTGTTGTACATAAACGGCCCCCTTCAACCCTATTTGAAAGGTAAAGCCGGTAACGAAGGAAAAGTCAAAATCCTGAAATTCAATATTCGCCTCATCAAATTCCGGATCAACCAGTAACTGGCCAAAAAAACCTCGATTAACGGTCCGGGCCCCAATCAGGCGGACAAGTTTTGCACCGACCTGAAAGGACGTACTTCGGTACAGCCCATAATTGTTTTTCTTTCCCGTAGCCTTCTTGTCCCCAAGCCGCCAGTTGAAGATAACGGGTATTTCAATCATATTCAGCTTGAGGGCCGCTGCGTTCCCACCCTTTAATTCTATCTCCTTGCTGTCCGGGATGGCACCTTCACCTGAGTAACCAATACCGATACTGATGAAATATTGAGGTTTGAGCAGATAATGGGTTTCGATGCCAAAGCGTAACCCCGCATTGTTGTACCCAAAGTAAGAGTCTCCGTGAATCTGAGACAAATTGCCCCCCAGGTAGGCAGCGGCAGCAAATCTTTGGTTTCGGTCGGGCTGAGCCTCAACACCAATGGCCAAAAGAAGTAAGGATAATAAGGCGTAGAAATGTTTCATATTTGGTCTTTAGGTTAAAGTGAGTGGCTGTAATCAGTTATCTCATAACGTTCCCCAATAAGAGAATGTCCATTACCTTAAATAGCACCTCATCAATTACTTGGCCTTTTGGCAAACACCCGACTAATTATTAATATGTTGGGGAAGATGAGACGGAGCCTCGGGCAATGAGTCTCCTGCCGAAGGAGTTTATGTTTGCGTGGTTTAACTTATTGACGATGCTGCACAGGAAGTAGGACCGGATCAACTCAATTCTATGATCCTTTCATTGTCCGAAGAATTCACAAAACTTTCTTGATGAATGGTAGTTAGTCCTAAGGAACGCCAATTAACCAACCAGAACTACAGGCATGCACCAAGAAGAACTATCAGCATTATCAGACCAAGCGCTATTAGACCTGGCAAAAAAGGCTAAATCCGCTTCCATCATGAGCGCTTTTTTAATCGGGCTCATGATAGGTGTGGTGATTTTCAGCATAGTGACCAAGAGCGTTAGTTTTCTTACGCTGTTTCCTCTTTACCTTGCTTTCAGGGTATTTCACAATCCTGAAAACAATAAAAGAAATGAAGCCTTGAAGAAGCTCTTAGTGGAACGAAATTTGAAGTAAACTTTGACCTGTGATTACTTAAGAGCTTGTTGGGGCTTTAGCTCATCGTACAAAAATTGCCATTTTTGTACTGAACGGCCCAACAAGCGATAGGTGTCAGTTCAATATTGCCATTTAGCAATTTATAGATTCCATGCAACTATTAGATTCCATTGCAGACCAAATCGTTAACGCTCCGGCGGAGGATGTTGATGGTATACGGCGACTCTTCGATTTTTTCCGCGAGGAGTACCGCCAGCGAGGGAATGTTGAGAAAGCTTTTGCAGCACTGGAAGGTTTGCTATTCAGGATTCCCACCTACCAGAAAGGCTTTGCGGACAAGCTTCAATACGTTGCCAATCACTATAACTTCTTTTCATTTTTTGCCCAATATTCACTGCTTGATGAATCTGGATTCGCCAGTGGCGTCTGGAGCCGGTTGAAGCATAAGGTCATTCCCCGCATCCCGGAGGACAGTGACATCCAGTCGTTTGTTGACGCGGTGATGGACTTACCCAATGACCTGCAGTGGATTAGTCAGCTGCCAAAAGACGCCCACCAAAGATTGTTCGGAGTAAACGGCCCACAGCTTACGACGGATCACCTTTTCGAAGAACTGGATACCGCCATCAGGGCACTCGGCGTCAAGATCAGTTCCTTCGGCATGGATCATGGTACGGCCCAACTGTACCGACAACTGGGAATGGATACGTCGCCCTTCTTCAAACTGCAATCTGCGCTGAGTGACGACCTCAATACTGACAACCTCTCCGCAGCAGCAACTGCCCTGGAGGAGATCAACTTCAGTATCACCAATCTACGGCTACGTAAAAATGAAATCGGCACCAGCTTGCGCCTTACCTACCAAACGAGTAGAAGCCTATCTAAACTGACCATACTTAAAGATCTGCTTCAGCTTAGGCAGTCTCCGGACCGCACGGAACATTGGTTGAGCGTCGTAGACAACAGCCTGCGCAGTGAAGCGTCCCGTTTCCGGGTAAGGAAGTTCATCAATCGTCAGCTGGACCTCGTCTCCCTGGAAATCGTTGAACACACTGCGCGTTCCGGGGAAAAGTACATTGCGGAGAACCGGTCCGAATACTTTGGCATTCTCCGGGCGAGTATGCTGGGCGGTTTACTGATTGCCTGCTTCGCTGCCGCTAAGATTTATTTCGACGGCCTCAAGCTCGCGGAGTTGCCCGAAGCGGTACTCTTCAGTATCAACTACGCCACTTGCTTTGTATTGGTAAAAACCTTCGGCGGCATCATTGCCACCAAGCAACCGGCGATGGTCGCCTCCACGATCATCAAAAACATTGACCGGAACAACAACCTTAAGCTATCGAGCCTTCAGGAAATCGTCAATCTGATCAAAAAAGCAAGTCGCAGTCAGTTCATTTCCTTTGTCGGTAACCTCTCCATTGCCTTTCCATTGGCGATGCTCATCAACTGGGCCATCTCCAATTATACCGAAAGCCCATTCATCTCTCCCGACAAAGGAGACTATCTGCTGAACAGTATCTGGCCCTTCGCTGGCGGCGCCATTGCTTTTGCCGCCATCGCCGGGGTTTTCCTGGCGCTTTCCGGGCTCATTTCCGGCTATTTCGACAATAAGGTGGTGGCCAGTCGGTTGCACCCCAGGTTGGTCCGTCACCCATTCCTACGCTCCTTTCTCTCCGAAAAGAACCGCGATAAGCTGGCCAAATACCTCTGTAAAAACATCGGTGCACTCAGTGGCAACATCAGCCTGGGCTTCTTTCTCGGCATGGCTGGCTGGATCGGTTTTATTACCGGACTCCCGATCGACATTCGCCACATTGCTTTCAGCTCGGCTAATTTTGGTTTTGCCTTCCAGACCGTAGAAATGAGCGCCATGACCATCCTGCTGGCCAGCCTCAGCATTCTGCTGATTGGCCTGGTCAATTTTGCCGTTAGCTTCGGGATCACGATGTACCTGGCGCTGAAGTCGAGGGGCATCACCTTCGTGAATACTTTCAAATTACTGGGGCAGCTGGTTTGGGAAATTGCGTTGAGGCCCTGGGCGTTTTTGGTGGCGCCGGGGAAGGTAAACCCCGGTCTTTAGGGTAGGACTTTCCATAAAGGCTATCGATAGCATTCATTCCTGTATCTTACCCTTTAGCCCATTAAACTAATGGGCTCCATTCTCATAAATCAGCGTTTACTAATCCTTAATAGATGCCGACTTTCTCCTTCAATCATATTGCACTTTCCGTAAAAGATGTTGACCAATCTACAGCGTTCTATCAAAAAGTATTTGACTTCAAGGAGATTGCAAATACGGCTTCTAATTCTAAAACCAGATGGCTATCAATTGGTGAAGGAAGACAACTTCACCTAATTCCTCGTCCAAATTTTAAAATAAAAACTAACAAGGCAGTTCATTTTGCTTTCTCCACATCTGATTTTGATGCTTTCCTTTTGTTTATAAAAGAATTAGCTATCCCCTACTCTGATTGGCTTGACACACCTAACAAAGATTACATCCGAAAGGATGGAATCAAACAAATTTACATTCAAGACCCGGATGGATATTGGGTTGAAATAAATTATGATTGTACATAAAGTTAATGCCATGAAACTCCTCCTTTCCCTAGTTTTTACGCTAATGGTCACCTGCCTAGAAGCGCAACTTCCCTCCCCCAGTCCGCTGGACACCATTCTCCCCATTCGCGGCCTGTGCCTGGGTGCCCCTTCGACTAACGACGTGGACCGTTTCGTGGAGTTCATCGACAAGGAATGCAGCAAACTAAAGGTTAACCTGCTCGTACTTCGGGTAGGCACCAACTACCGCTACCAAAGTCGCCCGGAGCTGGGCAACTCAAAGGGACTGACCAAGGAACAGGTCAAGGAAATCGTAGCGATTGCCCGGAAACACGACATCCGGATCGTACCTATGGTGAACCTGCTCGGTCACCAATCGTGGCACGGCAACCTGGGTAAGCTACTAACCGTCTATCCAGAATTCGACGAAACACCCTGGGTAAACCTCCCCACCGGTAAATACGAATGGCCCAATGAAGATGGTCTCTACTGCAAAAGCTACTGCCCGCTGCACCCGGGCGTGCACGACGTCGTCTTCGACCTGGTGGACGAAATCACGGAGGTATTCGAAGCCGACGCCTTCCATGCGGGAATGGACGAGGTCTTCTACCTTGCCGAAGATAAATGCCCGCGCTGCGGCGGCCGCGACCCCGCCGAACTCTTTGCCGGAGAAGTCACCCGCATCCGCAACCACCTGGCCACCTCCGGCAAGGAGTTGTGGATATGGGGAGACCGCCTCATCGACGGTAAAACCACCGGCATCGGCGAATGGGAAGCCAGCCTGAACAACACTGCCCGCGCCCTCCATCTGATCCCCAAAGACGTCGTCATCAACGACTGGCACTACGACCGGGCCGACCCCACCGCCGCCCTGTTCGCCCTCAACGGCCTGCGCGTGATTACCTGCCCCTGGCGTAAGAGCGACGTTGCCCTGGCAGAATTGGACCTGATGCTCAAATTTCGCGCCGGGGCCACCCCGGCCACAAAGGAACGCTACCAAGGGATGATGCAAACCGTTTGGTCAAGCACCAGCCACTTCCTGGACGTATACTACGGTAAAGCCGAAAACAAGGACCCAAACGGAGACCAGGACGCCTGTTTCAAGGATTTGTTCCGCGCCATCGGCCAACTTAAGTAGACAATGTACTTGAATCAATTGCTAACGTGCGTCTCCTTAATTTACAATTAGCTTTGGGTTCAGCGGATAAGTGAAGGAGAGAATTACTGAATGAACGAATAGGCTGCCGCACTAACCACTCACTTCGCTACGCTTTGTTCGCTATGGTGGTTATTGCATAGCAAGGCCAAGCCCTGCGGAAGAAATCGGAAAATTTCTGACAGTACGCTATTGTGATGACAAGACGCTGATCAACACTACTGCCGAGCCAACGCTCTAGCCAATGCCGCCTCTAGGAGTGGTTCCATTATCAGGTACCCGTCCACATTTGGGTGCACTCCATCTTCCCCCAGGGCCAATTGAAGACCAGCATCATCGTCTACCATCGGCGCATAGAAATCAACATACTCCAACTCATTGGTTGTAGCGTAGTCTTTAAGCAAGATGTTAAGTTCCACCACCTTTTCTGCTGGTTTCAATGATGGCTGCCAAGGAAATTTGTTGGCCGGAAGAACGGCACATAGCACCACTTTGATGTCATTTTTATTCGCCATCTCAATCATTGAGACGATGTTCTCAACGATGGCTTCGATGGTGGTCGGACCAGTATTTCCCGCAATGTCATTTATGCCCGCCAGGATCACGACCACCGCTGGCTCCAGACGAACCACATCCTGTTTAAAGCGCGTCAACATCTGAGGCGTAGTTTCGCCGCTGATGCCCCGGTTTACGTAGGGCTTTCCCGCAAAGAACTCCGGGCGTAGGTTACCCCACCCTTCAGTGATGGAGTTGCCCATAAAGACGACACGATCTTCGTTGGGCTTGGGAGATGTAAGCTCACCATTAGCCTCTTTGAAGCGTTGAAGATTATTCGGGATCGAGGAGCAGGACGTAACTAACATCATGAATAAAAATAAGATACTTAGTATTGGTTTCAGTAGATTCATCATTGCGAAAGTACGATTAGGAACGCTACCGGGGAATGATGCAGACCCTTTGGTCTGGCACCATCCAATTCCTGGACATCTATTACGGTAAAGCCGAAAACAAAAAAACTAATGGTAATCAGGACGCTTGCTTCAAAGACTTGTTCAAAGCCATCAGCCAACTTAAATAACACGCATTAACTTTATACCTTACTCCCCCAACCAAACCAACCACCGTGCGTCATTTCCTAGTCTCTCTCTGCTGCCTACTGCCACTTTTCATCTCTGCCCAAGACAAATGGGACGTCTCTGCTCCTACTGGAAATTGGAAATGGAAAACCACTAATTTCACCACCGATGAAGGTACTTGGATGAGTCTTGACCTCAGTCCCGATGGCAAGACCATTGCTTTCGATATGCTGGGAGACATCTACACCCTACCCATCGAAGGGGGCAAGGCGAAGCCCTTGCGCACGGGAATTCCCTGGGAGGTGCAACCCCGGTTCAGCCCCGATGGTAAGCACCTGTTGTTCACCAGCGACGCCGGAGGCGGCGACAATATCTGGATCAGGAACCTGGCGACGGACAGCACCCGGCAGGTAACCAAAGAGTCCTTCCGCTTGCTCAACAACGCCACTTGGACGCCCGATGGCCAGTACTTCGTTGCCCGAAAACACTTCACCTCAGGTCGCTCGTTGGGTGCAGGAGAGATGTGGCTCTACCACATCAGCGGCGGCAGCGGCATCCAGCTCACGAAGCGGAAAAACGATCAGCAGGACGTCAATGAGCCCAGCGTTTCCCCCGATGGCCGGTACGTATATTACAGCGAAGACATGTATCCCGGAGGATTCTTCCAGTACAACAAAGATCCAAATTCTCAGATTTACGTCATCAAGCGACTCGACCGGGAATCTGGCGAGATCAAAACCATCGTCAGTGGCCCGGGCGGTGCCTGCCGACCGCAGATCAGTCACGATGGGAAGAAATTGGCCTACGTCCGCCGGGTACGGACGAAGACCGTGCTGCACGTGATGGAGTTGGAGAGCGGCCGCTCCTACCCCATCTTTTCCGGATTGAGCAAAGACCAGCAGGAGGCATGGGCGATCTTCGGTGCGTACACCGGTTACGACTGGGCGGCCGACGATAAAGAGATTGTCATTTGGGGTGGCGGAAAACTATGGCGCGTGCCGACGATGATGCCGGTCAATGGCAAGGAAAATACGGCGAAAGAAATCCCTTTCAGCGTTGACGTGGCCACCAAAGTCTCCGAAACCGTTCGTTTCCAGAATAACGCTTTTGACGAAAGCTTCGACGCGAAGGTCATTCGCCATGCAGTTACTTCGCCCGACGGGAAAACCCTGGCCTTTAGCGCGCTGGGCCACCTGTACACAATGAGTCTTCCAAACGGCAGGCCTACCCGTCTTACCGAGGAAGACAATTTCGAATTTGAACCAAGTTTTTCTGCAGATGGAAAAACCATTGCTTACGTCTCCTGGAGCGATGATGACCTGGGTTGCCTTAAAACCATCCCTGCATCCGGCGGCCCCGCCCAAAAAGTCAGTAAAGCACCCGGCATTCTTCGTGCGCCAAGCTTCTCTCCCGATGGCAAAACGATCACATTCTTCCGGGAAAGCGGTAATAGTCATCAGGGCTACGCCTATTGCCAGGAGCCCGGAGTGTACACTATTCCGACAGCTGGCGGTGAAGAAATCCGCATCAGTAAAAGTGGTCAATATCCCGTTTTCAATCAAAAAGGCGATCGTGTCTTTTTTCAGAAAGGTGGCTTCTTATTCGGAGCCCTCAGTAAGGAATATTGTAGCGTAAAGGCCAGCGGCGGAGACGAGCGCACCCACCTCAATGCCAAACATGCCCAGCGATTTTCCCTTAGTCCCGACAATAAATGGGTGGCCTGGTCGGAGCTACATAAAGTCTTTGTGGCCCCCTTCGCCATGACGGGCAATAAGGTCACACTCGCAGCAAAGGGTAAAAACCTGCCGGTTGCTCAGGTGGCCAAAGACGCGGGCATCAATCTACACTGGTCTGCCGATAGTAAACGGCTGAACTGGACACTCGGCAACCAACTTTTCTCCGATGAGCTTACCGAGCGTTTCCTCTTCCTTGAAGGTGCTGCTGACAGTGTGCCACCGATGGATACGATGGGTGTCGCCATAAAACTGGAAGTTACTGCAGACCAGCCGGAGGGTCGCATTGCCTTCACCAATGCACGCATCATCACTATGGAAGGTGACGAGGTTATTGAGAATGGCACCATCCTTCTCAACGGCAATAAGATTGAGAAAATGGGGGCGCGGACGCGGGTGCCAGCGGGAGTTAAAAGCATTGATTGTAAGGGCAAAACCATCATGCCCGGTATCGTTGATGTACACGGTCATCTTGGAGATTTCCGATACGGATTAAGCCCCCAACGTAACTGGTATTACCAGGCCAACCTCGCATATGGCGTTACTACGGCCCACGATCCAAGTTCGAATTCCGAAATGATCTTTAGTCATTCTGAGATGATCAAAGCCGGTAAGATGCTCGGTCCCCGTCTCTTTTCCACCGGCACCATTCTCTATGGCGCCGAAGGTGATTTCAAAGCGCCAATTAATAGCCTGGAAGACGCCCGTTCAGCCATTCGCCGTACCAAGGCCTACGGTGCTTTCAGCGTAAAGAGCTACAACCAGCCCCGGCGCGAACAACGACAACAAGTAATACAAGCTGCACGCGAACTCGGCATCATCGTTGTGCCTGAAGGGGGCAGTACCTTCCACCACAATATGAACATGCTTACCGACGGACATACTGGAGTTGAGCACAACATTCCCGTCGCCCCGCTCTACCGAGACATACAACAGTTCTGGCAGTCCACCAAAGCGCACAACACCCCCACCCTGATTGTGAATTATGGTGGAGTTAACGGAGAATTCTTCTGGTACCAGAACACCAAAGTCTGGGAGCAGGAGCGCCTGCTGACCTTCACGCCCCGCGGCATCGTCGACAGCCGCAGCCGTCACCGCACTATGATTCCCGACGAGGAGTACGACAATGGGTATCAGCTCACCAGTCGGTCTCTCGCAAAGTTGAATGACCTCGGCGTAGGCATCAACCTTGGCAGCCATGGCCAGCTACAGGGGCTCGGTGCCCATTGGGAGCTATGGATGATCGGACAAGGAGGTGTCAGTAACCACGACGCCCTCAAAGCGGCAACCATTAACGGCGCTAAATACCTGGGTATGGAGCATCAAATAGGCTCTCTGAAAGAAGGTAAACTTGCAGACTTGATCATCATTGACGGCAATCCGCTAAAGAACCTGCGCGATTCGGAAAAAATCACCCATACCGTGCTCAACGGTCGGGTGTATGACGCCAGGACACTGAATGAGGTTGGGAACCGACAACGTGAACGCGGCAAACTCTGGTTTGAACAAGCGGGAAGCGGGAACAACTGGCCTGCTTACCAGGGGGGCTTTGGCGCTGCCGGAGAGCATTGTGCTTGCCGGGGACATAATTAGTCTGTTGATACAAACATCAGTTTCAAGAAACAATGAATGGCTACCGGCAACAGGCTAATTCCGGAAGCATCGACCGTATTATTTGCTCAATAGGGCACCAAACATCTTACGCACCTCACTAACACCAGAAAGATTGTACTTAGCTCCGGTACGATCAGCACCAACTTTGATACTAACGCCATCATCGGGAAGTGCGGCAAAGATATCCTCATCGGTAGCGTCATCACCAATACCGAGGATGAAGCCCCACTTCTTCTTACCAACCCAGTGGCTGGTAGCTTTCCCTTTATTTACTCCGGCGTTTTTGATCTCTACCACCTTATTTCCTTCCAGTACCTGAAGGTCCTGGTTCTGGATCAGGTAGGTGAGCATATCCCGGAATTCACGCACACGCTTCTGTCCGAGGTCGCGGTCAATTCCACGATAATGCCAGGCCAGGCTGTAGTCTTTAGTCTCGATGAACGAGCCTGGAGTTCTGGCCACCAGGTTTTCCAGCAATTCCATTACTTTAGGCATCCAACCATCGACTACGTTTGGATTTAGCTTCCATTCACCGTTTTCTTTCATCCAGACACCATGTTCGGCGGCCATTTCAACGTCGAGGTGCCCCAGCCATTTTTCCAGGGTGCCGCGGTCGCGGCCACTATTGATTACCACATTGTTGCGTCCATCATCGGCTAAGCCCGTTAGCAGCGCAAGAACTTCCTCATCGGGGTTCACTGCCTGGGGGTCTTCGTGGAAGTTCATCAGCGTTCCATCATAGTCGATGAAAAGCAATCGTTCTTCCGCTTCTTGATATCGTTTGAGTACTTCGTCCAGGGCATCTCCGCCAAGGTGCGTTGTATTGGCCATGCGGTTTTTGTCTTTAAGCTTTTTTTGTTCTTTAATGAAAGTAGCTGCCCAGTGTTTTACGTCGTAACGTTTGAGCTTAACTTGCATCAGCTCCAGACGAAGCTGTTG
The DNA here is from genome assembly GCA_045110355.1 of Lewinella sp. GTDB lineage: Bacteria > Bacteroidota > Bacteroidia > Chitinophagales > Saprospiraceae > Neolewinella. The sequence goes on from JBGCFZ010000409.1 coordinate 12,293, forward strand.
TTCTTCTCCCGACATTTCCAGGGCTTCCAGTAATGCCTCCTCTATTTCCTGATGACTTTGTGGGTTGACGGTAATTGCCCCGTCATTAAGCTCATACACCGCTCCCGCCATTTCACTCAGGATTAAAACGCCACGTTTTGAATCCTCCTTCGCAGCGATGTATTCCTTGGCCACCAGGTTCATACCGTCCCGTAATGGCGTGATTAAGGCAATGTCGGCCTCACGGTACAAGGTTGTTAACGCAGCAAAGTTCAGGGAACGATAGTAATAGTGGATAGGCATCCAGTCAAAGGTTCCGTATTCGGAATTCACCTGACTAACGAGGATATCCACTTCGGTTTTCAGG
>JBGCFZ010000410.1:0-14185 GCA_045110355.1 Lewinella sp.
GGAGCGGGAATCTTTTACCAGTCGGATCAAATAGAAGGAGGCCTGTCTGCCCGAAACCTTAATGCAGCAGTCATTGCCTTCCCCGGAGTGGATTATGTCCTTAATCGGGAATACCATGCCTACCTGCGGCTAAAATTTGACCTGGTGCGAAATTGGGAACTTTTTCCCATGCTTTATGCGGTGAGTGATGGAACGCAGCATCAAACTACCGTTGGAGCAACTTTTCGCTTTCGCGAAAATATTTTTGCCGGGGCAGCGTACCGAGGGTACAGCGGGCCAACCACCGATGCGGTGGTTATTATGGGCGGACTTAACATTAATGAGAAGTTTTCTCTCGCTTACGCTTATGATATCACGCTTTCTCCGCTGCGCACCGTGCAGAACGGAAGCCATGAAATTAGCCTTAAATACAACCTGCGGCAGCGCATTGGAGCCGGAGTTCCTCCTCCGGTTATCTTCTATCCGCGCGCCAAAGAGTAGGAGAATGTGTTAAAAGTTGGTTTAGGAGCCAACTTTAATACTACGAAAGCAAAGTCTATCGTTTCCGTCGGGTAGCTGCCTTCCTGGCTGTTAAAACCATTCCAACTTGTCTGGAAAGTTGTTTAGCCAAGGTAACTCGTATATCTTTGCAACGCTTTTGAAAACTTAAGAGGAAAAACTCGGGTCTTTTAATGAAGAATTTTATTTACCTCCTCCTGGCCGCATCCCTTATGGCCCTCTCCTTATCCAGCTGCGGTAGCCGCGACACCGGTGAACTCGTTGGTGCGCTTGACCGCCCTGACTGGAAAGGCATCTTACCGTACGGTATGGTCTATGTTCCACCTGGCACCGCTCACGTCGGTAACAGTGATCAGGACATCTCCGGAACGTTCATCCAACGACCGAAAGCCATTACCATTAATGGTTTCTTTATGGATGATACTGAAATCACCAACAACGAATACCGCCAGTTCATTTACTGGGTCCGCGATTCCATCGCCCATGATATGATGGGAGACTTCGACGAGAACGGTAGCATCGATTGGGAGATCGAACTTGATTACAGTGACGAAACGCTGGCTGACCTTTGGTTGGACGAAACGTTCGCAGGTAAGCGTCAGGTTAATACCAACCTGTACGAGTACACCTACAAAGAAGCTGATTGGGGGGCCGCCGCCCGCGCACGCCCTCAGGGACGTAGTGGAGAAGGCATGAACGCCTTTATTAATGAGCGTACGGTAAATATGTACCCAGACACTTTGGTCTGGGTCCGTGACTTCGCCTACAGCTACAACGAGCCAATGGCGCGTAGTTACTTCTCTCACCCTGCTTACGATGATTATCCAATCGTAGGGGTTGATTGGCACATGGCGCGCGCCTTTAGCTACTGGCGTACTTCCCTGTGGAACACCTACAATGATGACCTCATTGAGGAGTACCGCCTCCCAACAGAATACGAGTTTGAGTACGCTGCCCGTGGCGGCAAGGAAAATGCACCCTACCCATGGGGCGGTCCTTACGTTCGTAACACAAAAGGCTGTCTCCTGGCCAACTTCAAGCCTGGCCGTGGTAACTACCCTGATGATGGCGGTGCCTACACCGTTGCTGCTGATGCTTACTACCCCAATGACTACGGCCTCTACAACATGGCCGGTAACGTTGCGGAATGGACCATCACCCAGTTCAACGAAAATGCTGGTAGCTTCATCCATGACTTCAACCCGGATATCCGCTATAATGCCAAAGACGACGATCCCGTTGCCCTCAAGCGTAAGGTTATTCGTGGTGGTAGCTGGAAGGACGTTAGCTTCTTCCTTCAGAATGGTACCCGTACTTACGAATACCAGGATACTACCAAGTCTTACGTCGGCTTCCGTAACGTAATGTCTTACACTGGTCGTTCCATCAACGACTTCTAGGACGGTCAATACTACCGAAAACTAGATAGCAACGGTCATCTCCACAGCAGGAGATGACCGTTGCTTTGTCTGGTGCTCTGTCAGACCAACCTGATTGAAAGGGGGAATACCGTTGATTTTCCTTGTGGTGACAATAGATTAAGAAAATTATAACCTATCTTGGGGAAACAAAAAGACTACCTACCGCCGTTCTCTTCGCGCAAACCATCATCTAATTATGCTTAAGAATTTTTTCCTTCCCCTTGTCATGCTTTGTTTCACGGGAAGCTTAATGGCACAGAAGGCCTTCCCAACACCCGACCTGGTGACGATTGATCAGCAAACCGTTTCCTTGTCTGATTATGTAGGGAACGGAAAACCTACGGTAATTGCCGTATGGGCTACCTGGTGCCAGCCCTGCCACATGGAGTTGGATCACATGAAAAGCTATCTCGATAAATGGGAAAACGAATACGGGGCACAGGTGTTGGCCATCAGCGTTGATCAAAGGCATATGATGAACCGGATTAAGCCGTTGGTGAGCCGCAAGGGCTGGAAGTATAATGTGTTGGTGGATACCAATGGCCAATTGCAATCAGCTTTAGGCTTTAGGAGTATCCCTCAAATGTACATTCTTGATGGGACGGGGAAGATCGTAGAAAAATTTACCGGATACGAAAATGGCCGGGAAACACAGGTTGATCGCCTGGTGAAGCGACTGGCTTCAAAATAAAGTATAGTAGCCTGGCTTGAAGTTTATCAATCCATTAAGCCTTGGAAATAAAAACGCCGTGCCAGGAAGTAATTCCGGCACGGCGTTCTGGTGTGTGCTTGTTTCAACGATTATACGTCTACTTCAAAAGTAAGTTTCACGTTCACCCGGAACTTATCGACTTTACCGTCTTTTACGGTAGCAGATTGCTCGTTGATGTAAACGGAACGAACGTGGCGCACGGATTTTGAGGTTGACTCAACAGCGTTTTTGATCGCATCTTCGTAGCTGGTGCTACTTTCGCTGAGTACTTCGATGACTTTAAGGACTTTGCCCATTGGTAAGGAATTTGTGATCGTCTTAAACTGACGATCGGGTTTATTTTCTTTTGAGGATACCGACGAGTAGGAACGAAGGAGATTTACTCCGTTCAACCTCCACTCGGAGGTCGAAGGCATCTCCTGAGGAACAGTCGTAGGAAATTAAGGGAAACGCATCGGGGCCATTATCCAGGGCTACAATACGCTGCATTTCGTTGGCTAAATATAGGCCAATGTTTCGAAGATTTCGGTTTCCGGTGGCGGCAAAAATTTTTGGACCGGCTCCCGGACGAAGGCCAATAAGAGAGACACCTTCGTTTTCAGACAAAGAATATCCAAAGGCGCACCATTGAGTAGGCGCCGATTGCCACTCCGTTTCGGAGTAAGCTGCTTTAACATCATTGACGGAATTAAAAAAAGAAGTTGCTACCTCCCTGTACTCCCCCTCAGGGATGGAACGGCCGGCACCACGAAGCAAACTAAGTGCTACAAACTCCCGCGAATGACGGGAACTGACTAAGTGAACCTGCAACTGATAAGTTCCTGCGCTGTCTGTCTGAAACTCAATAATTGGTGTGGCGTCCTGTTCTCTGTCTTCAGCAATGATCAGGCCGGAAGGGTCGCGCAAGTAAAGGTCCGTGTCTTCCGTGTCTTCCGCCGTCGCAGCGATGAAGATATAATTGGTATTAGCAAGTAGGCTTACATTGAGGCTTATGGTTTTACCGGTTTCGAGCGAGGCTACGGCCATATTAAGCCCGGGGCGCCACTCAACTCCTGAGAGCGCAACCATTAGGTTCCCTTTTTCGAAAGCAGCATTCAGGGCACGGCGAGGACTTCTTCGCAGGTCATCATCCATTGGCTGTGCTGATAGGGCTTGACTAGCACTGAGTAAGAGGGTAAACAATAAACAGGCAATTGACCTGGGCAGCATGTTCCGGAAGGGAAGACTCATACTCGTATTAACGGGAACTAAGGCTGATCAGTTTCATGATGGCACTACTGGTCCGTGCTCCGGCACCTGCCAATTGATCGCTTAATTGCTGCTGTGCGTCGGCTGCTGACTTACGTGGATCTGGGGCCATGAGCTGGTGGAGTACCCGAAGCAGCTCCTCCGGCGTATGTACGGCAAATCCTCCTCCCCCTTGTATCGCAGCGCGTGCTTCGGGAAACTTGTGATGCTTTGGGCCGAAGATTACGGGTAGACCATAAGCCATTGGTTCCAGTGTATTGTGGAGGCCAGTTTTAAACGCACCGCCAATGTCAGCGAGGTCCCCGTAACGGTACGCACGGCTCAAAATTCCGATCGTGTCGAGGATCATCACCCGGCTACTTAGGGCGGCAGAAGCGTTTGTTTGGGTATAACGAATGGCCTTGAAGGACGCCGTCCAAACAGAGATTTCTGCCTCGTTAAGCTGATGTGGAGCGAGTAAAAGCCGAAAATTATCGGGAAGCTGCGGCCAGATGTCTTTCCATAAATTAACGTCAGGCGGCCATACCGAGCCGGCCACGATGGTTAGGCTATTGTCGTTGGCAAATGCTTCCAGAAGTTTATCCGAAAAAGGAGTTTGGGCTAATTGTCGGGTGCGGTCCATCCGGGGGTCTCCGGCGACGACGATGTCCTTGTCGGGATAATTGGCCTGTTTGGTGAGCAACGCTCGATCATCCGGTGTTTGTACGACAATGGTTGAGAAAAACCGGAGCATTGTTCGCCACCAGCCTCCCCAGGGCCGAAAGAATGGTTGCTTGGGCCGAAAACTTGCGGCGACCAAAAAGACAGGGATCTTGGCCCGATGGAGCGCCTGAAGATGAAAGAACCAGAACTCGTACTTTACGAAAATAGCCAAATCGGGCTGTATATCTTCTATCCAGTTTTTTGCCCGCCGGGGGCCATCGGCAGGTAAATAACAGACGAAGTCGGCTGCATCACTGTCTTTACAACGCACGTAGCCACTGGGGCTGAAAAAAGTGAGCAGTACTTTATGTTCAGGAAGTTGTTGGCGCAGGGCTTCTAGCACCGGGCGCCCTTGTTCCCATTCTCCTAGGCTGGCGCAATGCATCCATAGGAGCGGCTGGTTTCTTTGGCGCGGTCGCAGGTGCAGAGGAAGGTTGGAAGAAGCAGGGTGGTGCCTTCCCCGAACCCATAACTTCGCCTGTTTCAAGCCAAAAAATGCCGCTAACCGAATGGCTAGATGGTAGGCAGAAATGACCAGGTAGTAGATAAAGGTTTGCATGCAAGTTGCAAGTTACAGGTTGCAGTACTGTCTAGTAAAAGATTTGGCGCCCCTCGCCGAAGTAGAAAGGAATGATCAATCCGGCCTTAATGCCAAGAACGAGGTCTGTTCTGCTCTCCTGTGAGGGAGCCATACCGGTGGGGATGTCGAAGGCGCGTAGGCCCTTCGTAAAACCCGCCGTTACTTCTCCGCCAAGGTAAAAGTTGAACCTGCGGTCAAAGGCCAGTTGTTGGAAGCCGATGAATTGGTGGACGGCAGGGCCTCCAGTTAGCCGGTCATAGCCCGGTTGTAGTTCTTCAACGACTTGCGGGACGCCTTGAATGGGGTCTTGCTGCAGTCGGATACGATGAAAAAAGTAGCCAACACTGGTCTTTACGTGGATGCCCGCCCGCTTATTTTCTCCAAGACTAAAGGTGTAGCCCAGGCTGGGGCCGATGAACAGTTGACGCTGACGAAGTTGAATGTCGGCTGGCTCTCGTTGGGAGCCGATCAGGAAACCTTCCCGGGTGCGTAAGCCTGCCAGGACATCCTCTTTTACCTGGTCGCCAAAACCATACTGAATACGGAAACCGAATTCTAAGTTGGTCTCAGCCGGTAACCAATACAGCCCTCCGTCCAGTGACCATCCATTTCCAAATCGGTTAGACAGGTCACCTCCGCTGGAGTAGGGGCCATAACCAAGGTTAATCATCAAAGCCCGGTCAAGATTTCTGGCTCCGGCCAAGCCTTGTGCTGACATGGGGGCCAGGCCCATAATGATCATCAGAGAAAGGCTGAAACGGAACAGCAGTTGAGGAAGTCGTTGCATAGGGCAAAGGTAATAAGTAGCAGAGGGAGCGAATGTAAGCTACATTACCCCATCAACTTCTCCTTTTGCTTCTGGTATTCCTGCTGAGTAAGTACACCGGCATCGTGGAGTTCCCGGAGGCGGGTGATCTGCTCAAGGAGGTCGGGGCCGGGAGGCGGAGCATCGGTTGACAATGGCGTCACCGGGGGGCGATTGAAATCCTCCAGTACTTCTTCTTCGATGATTTCGGGGGAGGGTTTTTCTGCCGGCGTCGTTAATTCGATAAGGTTGAGGCGGCGGAAGTTGTTTTCCCGGAAGGTGGCATAGCTGGGGTGCTTGCGCAATGCGGCCAGGGCTGGGTGTTTCTCAATGCGCTCAGGCTTCGGCAGGCCGAAGGTGACGGACAATTCGAGGTGGCGAAGGGCTTCGCCGAATTGACCGAGCTGGGCGTAGGAGCAGGCGAGGTTGAAATGGGTACCTGCATCTCCAAGGTCCTGGTCGGCTGCTTCGAGGAAAGCCTCAATGGCCAGGTCGTAATCTCCTGTGCGATAATAACGGATACCCTCTGCTTTGAGGCTTTTGGTATTGGCCGGAGGCAGGGCGGCGAAGGATTGGAGCTGTTGGGAACCGGCAAGGGCCTCTTTATCATACTTAGCCTGCCATTTCTCTTTTGGGGTTGCCCAGAAGACGATGGCGGTTAGTACGGGGGCGATACACAGCGTTGCCAAAAGAATACCGAAAAAGTCTTCTACATCATTTGGCGGGTTGGTATTGAGAATTGCAATAATGCCCCAAAAACCTGCAAACTGCAAAGCCCCCCTGAACCACTGCCCAAGGTAAAAGCGGTGAACGCCAAAGACGCCAAGGAAAAAGGCGAAAAATCCGGCAAGGGTTTTGTTCAGCATAGTCGGAGTAAGATAGTTGTTATTTGGTATCGGGGCAACACAAGATAAGAAGGCTTACCTATAGATACGATTTGGAATGGAAAAGGATGTACGTTAAGTCCAATTTTTTCGACGGGACTGCGACTGTGCTCCACCAGTACCTTGCTCCTTTAACTATTTTTGCACCTGCGGCCGCGCCCACTGAAGTATTCAGAAGTCAGTATTCAGGCATCAGGTCCAGGTGCCAGGTTTCAGTGTGCCTAGGCTGTCGCTTAATGCTTGAATGTTCTAAGAATGTGTCTAAAGGGTAAAACTCTGAGTTTAGCTTGCTGCCTTAGTAGTTAGTTCCGTCTGCCCTTGCTTATCCTTTCACTTCTTTCCTCCGTTTTGAAAGCGCTGCTTTAAGCGTTTCTTCAGCCCCTAAAAACCGGAAGTAAGGAAGGATTCGCTCCAGGGTGTCGAGCAGTGTACTTTCCTTTGCCGCTTTAATGGTGCTTAGGAAAAAGGCTTCCTGTTGTGCCCTCAAAGGAGGTTGCTGGGCAGCTTTCTTAAGCGCTGCGACATTCATTAGCCGGTAACGAGAATGGAGGCTGTGCCGGATGAGCACATCGACGGTGGCCTCAGGGTCCTTCAGCCCGTCCATGATTTCTCCAAGAATATCGATGGCCACGGTGGAGATTTTATCGAAACGGGAATCCACTAATTCGCGTAATCTATCTTCTATGTTCAGCGATAGATCCAGGGTAGAGTTGGAAGATTTTATCAAGGCCTTTAATTGTAGTAGGGCATTGCGTTGTAACCGGGGGGCTGACCGTTCCAAATAATCACCGACGACTACCAGCGCGAGTTGTAAGGGGGTCTCCAGGACCAACTTTAACCAGTTCTTTTCCAGCAGCTGCGGCCAGGTTACCTGGGCGGTGTCCGTAAAATGTTCTGACGCTACCTTTTCGTTCATCTCCGCTAGTGAGATGCCCGAATCCTGGGCAGAGAAACGATTAATGACACCTAATAGCAGGTCAAGGACAAAGTAATTCTCCTCTTGGTGGAATCGCTTTGTCAGGGGAGCTGTGGGGTCGGGGATTTCGTTAGCAGAAAGCACATGATAGACTTCCAGGGCCTGTTCAGGGTGGTCATCAAGAATTTGCAGGGCGAGGTTTACCACTTCGTCTCCCCGGAACTTCAGTAGCATATGGAGGTACAGTTCCAGCAGGTCCCGATGGTCGGAAAAAGAAGGGTACAGCGTTAGTAACCGTTGTTGTGTAGCCTGGTCACTATAGGTGCCCAGGCCTTTCAATAGCCCTTTTGCTGCAATGTGTCGGCCGGGTAATTCCAGTTGTAAAAACAGGTGTTCGCGGGCAGAAGAGGTGTGCAGATTACCGAGTAATTCGTAGGCGGGAAGTAGAGACTCACCATCCAATAGAGGGAGGAGTGCCCGGAGCCAGGGTTCGAGTACCAGTGCATTGTCGGGCCCGAAACGTTTGTCTGTGTTGACTTTGCGTACCAGTTGTGTTAACTCGCTCTTCTGATTCTGCGCCAGCAACAGCAACAGCTTCTGTTCGTTAGTACTGCGTTTTCGCCAGAATTCGGCGCGTACTCGCCAGGGAGGAAAAGGACCTTCTTCGTTCAAGGCTTCGGGACGATGAGCAGCAAAGGCATTCTGTACCTCCTGATAACCGAGAAACTGCTTACGTTTCCAAATGACGAACTCCAGAGGGAACTGTAAATAATGAGTCAGGTCCTCAAAGTAAGCACGCACGGTTTCCCAATTGTCGCCATGGGTAAGCCTGAATACGGTTTCGGGCAATTGTGCTGCGGCAGATACTATTTTCACTATCTCCCCCCGCTCAGTGAAGGTGACCTGAAACCCGGCGGGGCCGTGCGGGGTGGTTAGTTGGATGGTGGCGGTCATTAGTGTTTAGGTTTCAGCGTTCAGGCATCAGTATTTAGGTTTCAGTATTCGGGTGTCAGTGTTTAGGTTTTAGTATTCAGTTTTCAGTACTTAGAGACCCTGAACGCTGTTCCCTAAATACTGAGCCCTGACCCCTGAATCCTGAAAACTGATCACTTCCTCTTCCCTTCCTTCAATTCAAAATTGAAACCATCTTCTTCTAACTCACGGTAGCGGGCCTCATCAAAACTGTAAAGTTTGGCGGGGCGGTGGGCTACGCCCTTCTGTGAGCGGCCGAGGTCTTTGAGGAGATTCATTGATAGAATCTTCTTGCGGAAGTTCCGCTTTTCCAAGTCCAGTTCCCAGATGGCTTCGTAGAGGTGTTGGAGGTCGGTGAGGGTAAAGGCTGGAGGCAGCAATTCGAAGCCGATGGGGCGATTTCGGATACTTCGCTTAAGGCGGTGATAGGCCACCCGGACAATCTCTTCGTGATCGAAGGCGAGGGAGTCGATGTCGCTGACGTTGTGCCAGGCTACCTCCTGGGCTACACCCGCAGCCTGGAGCTCAAAATCTTCGACCTTCACCAGGCTGTAGTAAGCAATGGTGATGACCCGGCCAAAATCGTGACGACCCGGAGTGCCGAAGACACGGACCTGCTCAAGATAGACGTCCTTTAAGCCGGTCACCTCGCGCAGAACGCGTTGTGCCGCAGCATCCAGATCTTCATCTTCCCGAACGAAATAGCCAGGGAGCCCCCAGTAATCGTTGAAAGGAGCTTCGTTTCGTCGAATGAGCAGAATCTTCAATTTACCATCGTCAAAACCAAAAATTACGTTGTCAACAGTGAAAGCAGATTTAAAGTAAGCGTCGAAGCTTTTTTGTGGTTGGGCCAAAATGGGATAAACTTGCGTGGGGGGTAAAGATAGTGTGAAGGGTACAATAACCAATGGTTTAATGTATTCCCTGAATAACAATCTCTTTGTCGGTTACCTTTACCCAAACAACCTATTGTTTTTATGAATCAATCCGGCCCCAACGCTAACGCACCCATTCTTACCGAGCGCCAACGAGCGGTGCCTGAGTTAAAATGGATAGACGGTTTTAGCAGACTGCTGGATACTAAGTTCAGGGTACCGGGTACGGACATCAGGTTCGGGGCTGATTTCCTGCTAGGATTGGTACCGGGTGCCGGAGACCTGGTGTCCCTGGCCATGTCTGGCGTACTGGTAGCAACAATGGCTAAAAACGGTGCCAGTGGTATGTTGGCCGCTAAGATGCTCTTCAATGTGGCCCTTGATGCCCTGGTGGGCACCATTCCCATTCTGGGCAACATCTTCGATCTGTTTTACAAAGCCAATTACCGCAACGCCGTACTGATGCGGGAATATTACGATGAAGGAGAACACCAGGGAAGTGTTTGGCCCGTCGTCATCGGAGTGCTGGTAGGGCTGGTCGTTATTTTCGGATTATTGATCTGGGTACTCACGACTATGGTGTGGTGGGTGTTAAGTTAGATAGCATACGTCGGGTTCGTTAAAATATGCATCTGATGTACGGGATGGTAAGCGCTAAGCGATAAATAGGTTATACGCTCTTAGGCGGATTGTTTGGACTTTCGCTTGCAACTTATCCCCAACAATCCGATATTGTAAATGTGTTCAAGACCTATTTAAAACACCCAGTATGAAATACCTTTTTACCCTATTGGCAACTTTTGCCATTGCCCTTTCCCTCGTCGGCCAAACGGAGACGATTAACCTGGAGGCTTCCATCTACTTTGCCTCAGCCAGTCACCAGCCAGCCGACGTAGAACTGGAAAAGCTAGCAGATTTTGCCGATAAGCTTACGAGCTACGCTGACTACACATTGAAGATTGAGGCGTTTACCGACGAGCAAGGTACGGATGACTATAATGCCGCACTTGCTCTTCGCCGGGCCGACGCTATTGCTAAAGCATTGGCCCTGCGGGCAGTTGTAGCAACCAGCACTGAGGTGCTCACCTACGGTGAGCAACAGGCCCGTATCAACACCACCAACGATGCAGAAAGGCGCAAAGACCGTAGGGTCGACCTCGTCGCAACGGTTGTCCGTTGGACGGATGCTGCTGCCGCCATCCGCGCCGTCCGGGCAGATCAGTTGCAAACCCTGACGATTGATGATCCAACTAAACGCCAGACGATTTCGGGCCGAAATGGCGGCGTCTTTATGCTGGAGGCCAATAGCCTCGTCCGGGAAGATGGTACACCAGCAGTAGGTGCCGTTGAGGTGGAACTGGTTGAAGCCTATGACTTGTCAGACATGATCATCGCTGGCCTAACCACCACCGCTGCCGGAAAACTACTGGCTACCGGAGGCATGGTCAACATAACGGCAACCGATGCGGAGGGGCAGGCGCTCCAACTCCGGGAAGGAACCTCACTCACTGCCTCCATTCCGACGGATGACTTTAACGAGCGAATGCGAATTTTCTCTGGCGCAGCGCATAATGAAAGTGGGGCACCCACAGATTGGGCGCTGACGAACACCGGTGTTGCTCCTTCTGCTGAAGCCTTATTTGCCGTGAACAGTGCTCCGTTGGACATCGCTGTATTTCAAGTGTCTGCTGAAAAGGCCGTCGGCCGTCGACTGGCGGCGTGGCGGCGAACAAATCTTGAGCCAAAGAAGCCAAAACTATTGCGTCCTAAAGGCGTAGGTAAGCCTCCGAAAGAGATTAATGTCGAAAAGATTGCCTACGAGCCGAGGGGAATGAAGCGGCTTTTTATGTCAAAGAAGAAGCGGGCGGAAGAAACTACCAAAAAACGAGAGACGGCTAAAAGGACTTATGAACGCCGACAGACCCGTTATGAGAACAACCTGGCGTATAACAAGAGAATTCCTGCCCTTAATGAGGAAATGCAAAGTCAATATGAAGAAGACCTCGCTGCTTGGAAGGTTGCCTTTGAAGCGGCTAAGAATGGGATGACGGAAGAAGCCACCCGGGTCTTGATGGCGGCGGCCAAGAAACGCCGGGAAGCCTACCTGGCGGCACGTGAAGCGCGCATCGCTGCCCTGGGCGACGAGCTTGCTGGTACGGAGGACCTCACCGGTCGAGGTAATGACGTCAGTCGGTACTTCTTTGGTGTCGCCCGGTTAGGCTGGACCAACGTAGACATCTACACCCAAGACGAAGACCCCATCCAGGTGCTGGCCGCTGTCCCGAACAGTACGGAGAAAGCCACCGTGGTTATGGTCCCGACTGATCGTCGGAGTGTAATTGCTTATAATCCTGACGGGGAAGCAGAAGGTGGCTGGAAGCGTGGAGGCATTCCGCGTGGTGTCGCCTACCACGTCGTGGCTTACCAGGTGTTGAACGGGCAGTTGATGATGGCCCATCGGTACGTCGATGCTGCCGACGATGAGACGGTGGAGACCCTTAGTTTCGAACCCGTTGCAGTTGCGGAGTTGAAGGATAAGTTGGCGGGGATTTTGGGGAGTTAATTAGTTGCCGTTAAGAAGTACATAGTTCAATAATTTATAGTAGGTAGCCCATATCTAGTGCTACTGCCAGCTATGGGCTATTGAACTATGTATTCATCTACCTCCCCCTGCACCCTGCGTTCGTGCCACCTGTTTTTGGTAAGGGTTGTTAAAAAATATCCCTCCCATACAAGGCTGTTAGTTCTTGACGCTAAACTAAAGTAGTGCTCGCATGCACGCTAGTTTTTGTAGAACCCAAACACGCCTGTTATGAGACAGTTGTTTACACTATTGGTCGCCCTGGCCTGTACCAGCTTCCTGATTGCCCAAACGGAAAGCATCGAACTGACTGCTTCCGTTTACTTTGCCTCGGCCAGCCACTTACCTGACGAAGCAGCATTGGATAAGCTAAATGCCTTTGCTGATCAGTTGAACAGCTACGCCGATTATACGCTGAAGCTAGAAGCCTACACCGATGAGCAAGGAACCGACGATTACAACGCTGCGTTGGCCCGACGCAGAGCCGATGCAATCGCTAAGGCACTAGCGTTCCGTACGGTGATCGCTACTAGTACTGAAGTACTCACCTTTGGCGAGCAGCGAGCAAGCATCAACACGACCGATGACGCCGAACGACAGAAAGATCGTCGGGTCGACCTCGTCGCTACGGTCGTCCGTTGGACCGATGCCGACGCCGCGCTGGCCGCCGCTCGGCTTGGCCAAAAGCAAATCATATCGATCGAAGACCCCACAGAACTGCAAACGGTAAAGGGGGATAAAGGAGGCGTTTTCATAATTGATGGTAACAGCCTTGTTTTGGAGGACGGAACCCCGGTCTCCGGCCCAGTAAGCATCCAACTGGAAGAAGCCTACGAGCTTTCGGATATGCTCCTCGCCGGCCTCAGCACTACCTCCGATGGTCGCCATCTGGAAACCGGCGGCATGTTTAATCTGACGGCTACCGATGAGCAAGGCCGGCCCTTGAAACTAAAGACAGGTCGCAGTATCGCCGCCAGTATCCCGACCGATTATTACAACGAAGACATGAAATTATTTACGGGTACCGACCACGCTGCGGATGGTACACCAACGAACTGGAAACTGACCGACCGTGGTGTGCGGCGATCTCCCGAAGCATTGATTCCGCCTCCCGGCACGCAAAGTACTTATGAGGAATATCGGGAAAGAATTAAAAGCATAATTAACCGACTTGGTGAAAATTATCGACTCAGATGCGGCGGATATGATATGATTCCCGAGTTAAATACTCCCGCTGGTCGACAATATTTTAGTTGGCTTTACAGGAACCCCACCCCCGACTCTCCTAACTACGTAAATCCGGCGACTTACCGCCTGCGGAAACGGCCCGTGCTGCCCGATACGAATACCTTGGTTTATGAGCCCCGGGGAATGGACAAGGTGCTGATGTCAAAAAAGAAAAAGGATATCCTTACTAGGCAACGCCGTGCGCGTGTCCTGAAAACCTTCGAACGGCAGGAAGCGAGGTACCAGAAAGCAGTGGCCTACCGGGATAATTTACCCGCAGTCAATGAGAAAAAACGGCTTGAGTTCGAAGCAAAAATGACCGAATGGGAGGAGGGGCTGGAAAGACAAAAGCGCATTGCTCTGCAACAAGTCTCTCGGGAATCCTTTGCCTTGGTGGAAGCTCGCCGGCTGGCTTACGAAAAGTACCGCAACATGAAGATTCAAGTTCTGGAGGATAACCTGGCTACTTCTAGTGATCTGTCTGGCTCAGAATACGGCATAGATCGATATTTTCTGAGTGTGGGAAATCTCGGCTGGGCGAATTGCGACCGTTTTATCGGTGGGCTATTGGATCGGGTGGTGGTCCGGGCCAACCTGGAGGGCAGTACACCACAAGCGAAAGTGATGTTGTTGCCAAAGGGCGAACGCTCGCTAATCGCTTTCCGCCATAAAAACGATGGGGAATGGAAGAATAAGGGAATTCCGCTTGGATTGAGTTACCATGTGATTGCCTATCAGGTCATCGATGGACAAATGGTGATGGC
>JBGCFZ010000411.1:0-6874 GCA_045110355.1 Lewinella sp.
GGCATGTTCGGTCTGTTGGGGCCAAACGGGGCCGGCAAGTCCACTCTGATGCGGACCATCGCCACCCTTCAGCCCGCAGACAGCGGCAGCATTAGGTTTGGTGGCCTGGACGTGCTGCTGCAGCAGCACGAAGTCCGCGAAGTACTCGGCTACCTGCCCCAAGCCTTCGGCCTCTACCCTACCATCTCCGGAGAACGGCTGTTGGATCACCTGGCCATTCTTAAAGGGTTGACCAACAAGACACAGCGCCGGGAGGTGGTCTCCGGCTTACTACAAAAGACCAACTTATATGATCATCGAAAAAAGAAACTTTCCAACTATTCCGGTGGCATGAAACAACGCTTCGGTATTGCCCAGGCCTTGCTTGGCAACCCCAGTTTATTGATCGTTGACGAGCCGACAGCTGGCCTGGACCCCACCGAACGCAACCGCTTTTACAACCTATTGAGTGCCTTGGGAGAAAACCGGGTCGTCATTCTTTCCACGCACATCGTAGAGGACGTCAAAGAACTTTGCCCGCAAATGGCCATCATCCACCAGGGACGCGTATTGCTACGAGGAAACCCAATCCACACCATTGATTCCCTGCGTGGAAAGATCTTCCGCAAGTTCGTTAACCGAGAAAACCTGGAGGCTTACCACCAGGAGTATGCCGTCATTGCCGAGCGGAGATTACAAGGCAAGCCACTCATTCACATCTATCGGGACGCCTCCCCGGGGGATGGTTTTGAACCGGTGGAAGCGGACTTGAACGACGTTTATTTTACGCAGTTGTTGGGGGCGGGGTGATGGGCTTCACTTACTGTATTCGTTCCCCTCTCCCCCGGCCCCTCTCCTCGG
Source organism: Lewinella sp. (assembly GCA_045110355.1). Lineage (GTDB taxonomy): Bacteria > Bacteroidota > Bacteroidia > Chitinophagales > Saprospiraceae > Neolewinella. Next base: position 841 of record JBGCFZ010000411.1, read on the forward strand.
GAGAGGGGAGACAGCTCTGCTCGCTTCCGCTCGTATTACGTTGATTTAAGCGTCTGTAACATCCTCCGTTACGCCTAACACTAATGCTTGGGTCCACCCTCTCCTCGGGAGGTGTAGTTTGCCCACATCTTTCTGAGTCGGTGCTCACTTCCGCTCGTAACGGCTGGCGCTTTGTAGCAGTTTTTAGCCCAAATCCACTTGTAGTCGTCTCCTTTTATTCCAGTATAGCAACCTCTGTGCTCCCTCCGTGCCTTCCTCTGCGCTACCCTCTGTGAGCACCCAAATGTTGCGAAGCAACTCTACCACAATTATTCCTACCATGCTCCTACAAATCGCCAAATTCGAATTCACCAACCGCCTCCGGCAACCCATCACCTATGGCTACTTTCTGGTCATCCTACTCTGTTCCCTTGGCGCAGTTGATTTTATCTTCGAAGGCAGACTGGGCCAGGTGAAGACCAACGCCCCCTACGTAGTTGCCACCTCCATGGGCATTTTCTCTGCGTTTTTCATGCTGGTCATTTCCCTGATCATGGGAGAAGCTGTTCTACGGGATTATCGGCACGGTATGGCTTCGCTTTTATTTACCAAGCCTCTAAAAAAAAGGGATTACCTGTTTGGTCGGTTTCTGGGCAGTTGGTTAATCGTCGTACTTATTTTCATGAGTATGCCACTGGGCATGATGCTAGGAGAAGTTATGCCCTGGCGAGAGGTGTCCTCCTTATTGCCCTTTGATGCGGGTGTCTACTTTCAGCCGTTTTTCTTTCTCGTTGTTCCGACGCTGTTTATGAGCGGAGCTGTCTTTTACATCTCCGGTGCCCTGACCAGGAAATTGCTGGTGGTGTACACCCAAGGTATTCTGTTTTTCATCGTTTACCTGATCGCCATGATTACTTCCCGGGATTCGGTGGATCCGTTCTGGGGAAGCCTGCTGGATCCGTTCTCTTTCGAGACCATCAATAACCTGATCAAGTTCCAGTCTCCTGAAGAGCGAAATACTTTCGCCTTACCCTATGCAGGCATCCTGTTGGGTAATCGGGTTTTCTGGACCGTGGTAGGCCTTGTGGTTCTGGTGGCCGGGTACAAACGGTTCAATTTTAACCTGGTGGCATCATCCCGATCTAAAGTCGAAACGGATGTAAGAACTAGTAAGGAACCTGAGACTTTCAGTACACTTACTTTATTCGCTGCACCGAAGCCCACCTGGATAACCTGGCTGCGTCAATTGTCCTGCATCACCTCGTTTTACTACCAGTCGGTACTGAAAGAGGTCTCTTTTTGGGCCATTGTGGTCTGCGCTGCATCCATCATTTTCATAAATGGTATCTCGTTGGGCGCGGTCCATGGAGTAGGTAGTTTCCCAACGACTTACCTGGTCATCGAAGAATTGCAGGAGTTGGCGATTGCCTTCTTTCTCATCATCATGGTATTTTTTAGCGGTGAGCTGATTTGGAAAGAAAGGAGCCTCAAAGCCGATCTTCTGTTGGATGCCTACCCTACCCCTATCGGGTTGAAACCGTTAGGGAAATACTTTGGTCTGCTCATCATCTACACCTTACTGATCGTAGTGCTGATTGGTTCCGGGATGGCGTTTCAACTCCTTGCCGGCTATACTCAATTAGATCCGGCGCTGTACCTAACTGGTTTCTTTGGTCTGACCTTTAAGCTCCTGGCCCTCTTCACAGCAGCCTCCTTTCTTATCCATGCGCTAGCAAACCAGAAGGCAGTCGGCTTCCTGGGGACACTGGTATTTGCCGTATTCAGTGTTTTACCCTACCCGCTCAACTTTCACCACCCCTTGCTTCGCTTTGGAAGTGGGGACCTGGGGACCTACTCCGAGATGAACGGCTTCGGCCAGTCTGCCGAGAGTTTTACCTCCTTAACCATTTACTGGGTGGGCGCTGCAGCAATAATGCTACTGAGTAGCATCCTGCTAATGGCCAGAGGGCAACGGGGCTCCATTTGGAAACGACTAACCGGTGTAAGATACAAACTCACCCGACCGATGAGCATCGGCTTGCTTTCTTCTTTACTGTTAATGGGCGTTAGTGGCGGGCACTTTTACCATCAGCTGAACATCCGGAACATCTACTACTCACCTGCGGAAAAAGATACCCTGCGCGCTGAATATGAACAAACCCTAAAGCCATACGAATACGTCCCGCAACCGGAGATTGTGGCGGTAAACCTGAAGATGGACCTTTTTCCCAGTACCAGCGCTTATACCGTGGAAGGCTATTATGTCCTGAAAAACAAGACGGCCAGCCCCATCAGCAACATCCACGTACAGAAATACCCCGACGATCAGGTTAAGGTGGAGCATATGGCACTTAGCGTTGCCAACACCCCCGACACTGCTCATCAACGGTTCGGGCATTGCATCTACGTCCTCGCCCAAAAAATGCTGCCTGGTGACTCCCTTAAACTGACCTTCCGGCAAACCTTCACCACCCAGCGCTATGCCATGCAAGAAGCAACTGACATCCTGAAAAACGGTACTTTCTTTAGTAACGATGAGCTGCCAAGCCTTGGTTACAACCGGGACATTGAGCTACTGGAAGAAGATGCGAGGGCAACCTACGGGCTGTCCAAACGCCCGGAAAAACCAGCAAAAAACGATGCTTTTGCGTTACGCCAAAGTAATTCGGGGACAGATGCTCACCTCGTTCGTTTCGAGATGATCGTTGGTACGGAAGAAGACCAGACAGCCGTTGCGCCGGGAGACCTGATCGCAGCCTGGACCGAAGCTGATCGCCGGTATTTTCATTACCGAATGCCGACCCCCATGCTTCATTTTTACTCGGTAGTATCCGCCCGATACGCCGTCTCCCGCGAACAATGGTCCTCCCCAGCAGGAGAACTCCTGGACCTTGAAGTCTACTACCATCCCGGCCACGGGCACAATGTGGACAGGATGCAAGGCGCACTACGATCCAGCCTCGATTATTGTACCAAGGCGTTCTCTTCGTATCCCTATCAACAGGTCCGCATCATGGAGTTTCCGCGGTATCGGGAATTTGCGCAGTCCTTCCCCGGCACCATTCCCACGTCCGAAGGAATGGGCTTTATGCTGGACCTGAATGAAGCGGCAAAAGTGGACATGGTGTCCTTCGTCGTAGCCCACGAATTGGCCCACCAGTGGTGGGGCATGCAGGTACAGGCCGCCTATGTGGAAGGCCGGCATTTCATCCTGGAGTCACTAGCGCAGTACGCTGCCTTGATGGTATTGCGGGAGCTACACGGCCCGGAACAGGTACATGATTTTTTGGAGCGGGAACACCGGCTTTATCTCCAGGCGAGGGGGGCGTCTCAGGTACAGGAAAAAGCCCTGAACGTTGTGCAGAACCAGGAATACATCTACTACAAAAAAGGAGCGATCAATCTTTACGCACTGCAGGCTTATATATCTGAGGATAGTCTGAACCTGGCGCTTCGGCGCTTTGTTCGCGACTGGGCCTTACCTGCTGGAAAGCCAACGGCCGATCGATATGCGACCTCCGACGACTTACTTGGATACTTCCGGGAGGTTACGCCGGACAGCTTGCAGTACTTGATTACTGACTTGTTCGAGACCGTCACGTTGTCCGATAATAAGATTGTAGACGGAAACTTTGCAGCGTCTCCTACAGGCGGCTTTCGGGTAACGCTGAACGTGGAGGCCGATAAATTCAGGGTGAATGACAAAGGGCAGTCTATTTCCGTTACACCTAACGATTGGATTGACGTCGGCATATATGGCCATAACAGCCGCGGAGTCGATTCACTATTATACTTGGAAAAGCATTTGTTTGCTGAGTTGGAGACAAGGCTGGAGATTGACGTTGTTGGCCAACCGGTTAGGGCGAAGATTGATCCTTTTGGGGTCTTGATTGATCGGGCGGTTGGGAATAATGGTGTGGTGTTGGAAAAGGGGGGGCAACCGAATACGGACGCTTCGAGGTAGGGTATCCAAGGTTATGCTATAGACATAGCATTTTTGGGCACTCAAAAGAACCAAACTCGGCAGACGAACTTTTCAGCGCCGGCTACACCAGGTGCTGAAAAGAATTCGGCTGACGAGTAGCGAGAGGTTTGCCGTCAGCCGAATTCTTTATGGCCTGGCGCAGCCAGACATAAAGTTCGTCTGCAGGCTGAGGTTACAGCTTAAGAATCCACGTATCTTTCCCATTCAAATCCACCACGCGCAAACTATGCAAAAAACAGCCGCCCAATTCCGGCTTTCCGGTCCGGCCATCGACATCAGTCCATTTGGTTCGGGCCACATCAATGCTTCGTTTCGGGTAAAGACGGCGGCGGGAGACTACTTGCTGCAACGGATCAACCACCTGGTTTTTCCGAACATCCCGGCACTGAGCGACAACATACGGTTGGTGACGGACCACCTGCGGGATAAAATCGGGGAAGCTTCGGGGGAAGCCGGTCGGCAGCTAACGTTGCGGTTGGTCCCTACCCTGGAGGGAAGGTGGTGGCTACAAGATGAAGTGGGCGCGTATTGGCGGGTCTTCGATTTTCTGCCGGGACTGGTGTCTTACGATGTGGTGGAAACACCAGAACAAGCCTACGCTGGTGCGCGTTCCTACGGTTATTTCCTGCGATTTCTGGATGATTTTCCGGCTAAGCGGATCGTGCCGGTACTGCCGGACTTCCACAACATTGTGTCTCGCCTGAGCGCTTTTAATGCGGCGCGGACGCAGGTGCAGGGGGAGTTAAAAAGCAGGGTACGCCAGTGTCAGCCCGAGATCCGGCGGGTACTCGCCCTCGCTGACCAGATGACGGCTCTTCAGCATGCCTGGGAGCGGGGGGTATTGAAGACTCGGGTGACACACAACGATACCAAGTTCAACAACGTCCTGCTCACCCCGGCCGGGGAAGGCCGGGCGGTCGTTGACCTCGACACCGTGATGCCCGGCATCGTCCACTTCGACTATGGCGACGGCATCCGCACCGCGGCGGCTACCGCCGCCGAAGACGAGCCCGATGGCCACCTCATCGGCGTAGACCGGGAGAAGTACCGGGCCTTCACCGAAGGCTACCTCTCCGTTACCCAAGATTACCTCTCGGAAGCAGAGCTGCATTACCTGCCCCAATCCGGTGCCCTACTCGCCTACCTCATGGCCGTCCGTTTTTTGACGGACTATTTTAATGGGGATGTCTACTACTCGGTTAAATACGCAGAGCATAATTTGGTACGGGGGCGGGGGCAGTTGCTGTTGGCGGAGGTGTTGGTTAAATGTGCTGGGTGAGGAATTCTAACGAAATGGCGTAGGCACTCCAGTGCCACTGTTTTCCATAAAAATTGGATTTGCTCCTGATTTTTCCCGACTAATTGATTTTTCAAAAAAGACCGTCGTGTTCCTATTCGGCTCTTTTCGAATAATCAATGAGCTTTAGGGCCTACAGTTGGAACGCTTTTGCTGAAGACTATAACTGGCGGTTTAAAAACCTCCAGATTCCGGAGGAATCGAATCATTTTAGCCCCGGACGAGGGCACGAACTGTCCTTGCCCGGGGCTAAAATGATTGCGCGCTGACCAATACGGCGCTACGCGCCGTTCTGAAATGCAGAGGTCCGCGTTTTAGCCCCGGGTCGCAACTCGGGGCTAAAAATAGTCGACCCCATCCGGGGTCAAATGTCTTATTAATAGCCGTTCGCAATAAAAAATCCAACCGTAGGCCTTCAGGCAAAAGAACAACAGTTTAAAAGCTGTCGAACAGGTCCCGGCCATTACAGTGCAGTTTAATTTGAAAAATCAATAAGTCGGTGCTGTTTTACAAAACTCGGCCAGGGAGACCCGCGATCTATTCCGCCCGCTGCACCTCGCTAATTTGCGTCTCCGGTATAACATTGGTATAGTTGGGGACATCCGCCTTCAGTGTCTCCGAGTGTTCCCCCATCGCACTTTGAAAAGAGGCCATGGAGTCAAAGTAGAAGTAGCCGATGGCTAAGTATTTAACCGGGGCATCCGGTGTGCCGTTGGCGATTCCCTTGTCGATAGACATTCATTTATCTCATAGCAAGCTGAAGGTACTTCTCG
>JBGCFZ010000412.1:0-10508 GCA_045110355.1 Lewinella sp.
GCAAAAGCCATCGGTACAACAGCAAAAGCCTCGTTGACTTCCATAAAGTCAATGTCCTTCATTTCCAGGCCAGCGCGTTTTACCGCCAGCGGAGCGGCCAGCGTTGGTGCAGTAGTGAACCATTGCGGTTCATGCGCAGCGTCGGCAAAGCCGACGATACGGGCGATTGGCTTAAGGCCCAGTTCTTTCATTTTTGCTTCGCTGACCAATACAAGCGCTGCGGCACCATCGTTGATGGTACTCGCGTTGGCGGCAGTAACTGTTCCTTCTTTGCCAAAGGCGGGACGAAGGTTCGGGATTTTCTCGAACTTCACCTTCTTGTATTCTTCGTCTTCCGTGATCACCAGGTCGTCTCCCCGGCGCTGCGGTACGGCAACCGGAACGATCTCGCGGGCAAAGGTGCCGTCTTCAGTGGCGGCGGCAGCCCGTTGGTAACTGTTGATGGCGTAAGCATCTTGTTCCTCCCGGCTGAAGCCATATTTTACGGCCGTTGCATCGGCACAAACGCCCATGGCGTTTTGATCGTAGGCATCGGTCAGGCCATCCTTGCTGAGCCCGTCAACAAGCTTACGATCTCCGAATTTTGCTCCCCAGCGTGCGTCGGGCACGTAAAAAGGAATGTTGCTCATACTCTCCATGCCTCCAGCTACAACGATGTCGTTGTGGCCCAGCATGATACTCTGCGCGCCAAACATCACGGACTTCATACCGCTGCTACAAACCTTATTTACCTGGGTGCAAGGGACGGTGTTTGGAATACCGGCACCTAAAGCAGCCTGACGAGCTGGAGCCTGGCCCAGGTTGGCAGAAACAACGTTACCCATAATCACCTCGCCCACCTGTTCTGGTGCAACGCCAGCTTTTTCCATCGCGCCCTTAATGGCAGCGGAACCGAGTTGGGGAGCAGACAAAGACGAAAACACGCCCCCAAAGGAGCCAATGGGCGTACGCACGGCGGCGCAAATGTATACGGTATTTGTGGTGGACATAAACTGGAAACTTTATTTGGTTGTTGTAGCAACAATATAAAGGCGAAGATAGATGCCTTAAACGGAAGTATAAACTGTTACCTAAGATTTTAAGCGTTGACTTAGGGAGGAAACATACTAAAATCAACTATCGACTGTTTGTGTGGACCATCCTACCTTATCTAATAATGGAGCTATCAGAAAAAGAGCAAGCTGGCTATTTTCATGATCCCTCGTACCTTCGCCCAAAATTACTACCATGATCCAACGACTTCAATCCATTTTCTTGTTTCTGGCCTCCGGTTCCTGCTTTGGCTTGTTCGGTACAGATGTTGCGGACAGTAAAGTAAATGTTACGGACAGTGACCTTTTCTCCGATGGCAGTTTTACTGTTTTTGACCACCCGGTTCTTATTGCTGCATTTGCCATTTCAGGGTGTATTTTTCTTGCCGACATTTTTTTATTTAAAAACCGGCCATTACAAATGAAGCTAGCAACCGCCGGCGTTTTTGCAGCTGGGGTAGGAGTAGGATGGAGCGTTTTTGAGTACTTCACAGACGCTGCCGCAAGCATGGCAGATACCATTACTCCAGACATTGGCCTGATCCTCCCTGTCCTTATCATACTCTTTGGTTTTCTTGCTAATAAGTACATTAAGAAAGATGAGAAATTAGTCCGCAGTGCTGATCGCCTACGGTAGGCAACTAACAGGTATAAAACCCTTTCTTGCCCCCTTTTTTCTCTTTGCTGTTGGCACATGCAAATAATGTGCTAACTTAAGTCCCATAATATCACCAGTGAAGGCCACGTAGGTCCTCACTAAATACACATTGAGATGATTCAGGAGTTTAAAGATTTTATCATGAAGGGCAACGTGCTCGAGTTAGCCGTGGCGGTGATCATCGCCGGTGCTTTCGGAGCAGTTGTTACCTCTTTCACCAACGACGTTATCATGCCGCCCATCGGCCAGGCATTAGGGGGCGTTGATTTTTCTCAACTAGCCTACCCGCTTGCGGAGGATACCGTTGCTGCTGATGGAACCGTAACCGCCGGTGCCGCCATCCGTTACGGTAACTTCATCCAGATGATCATCAACTTCCTGATCATCGCCTTCGTCCTTTTCATGATCGTAAGAAGCTACAACAAGGCTACTGCCGAGCCCGTGGTAGAAGAAGCTCCGGCACCAGATCCCGGTCCTTCCGAGATTGACCTGCTGAAGGAGATTCGCGATGCGCTGAGTAAGAAGTAAGCTCATCCCATCCATTAAGTGGCAAACGCCCCGTGATCAGTTGATCTCGGGGCGTTCGTTTTTGTAGTGAGTTGGAGAGTTGGTGCATTGGTGAGTGAGCTACCACTGTTACCACTCGCGGCACTATGCTTGCTTACCGGGTGAGCGCCCGCAGGGCAGCGAACGATTCTCTATTCACGCCTTCCATAATTCACCAAAAACGCTCCGCCCAAAACAATGGACGGAGCGTTCAGCCAATCATCAAAGATGGCTTTTGCTAGAGTTTAATCTCTTCATCTGACCCATCAAAGAACTTATAGGTCGTGATGGGGAAGTCGTTGTCGGAGAGAACCTGCAACCAGCGGTAATGCTTCAGGTACCATTTCATCTGAGTGCTTGGCATACCCCGTTTGAGGTAAGCGGCGATGAAGGGATGTACCTTCAGTTTCAACTTAGCCTTCGGCCGGGCTTCCATGATGAAGTTCAGGTCGCGTTCGATGTCGTCCGTCAGCAGAATCGTGGCATTCACTTTTCCGGTTCCGTTACAAGTTGGGCATTTTTCGGCCGTGGTGATCTTCACCTCGGGCCGGACCCGCTGGCGGGTAATCTGCATCAACCCGAACTTGGAGAGAGGCAACACCGTATGTTGCGCACGGTCATTCTTCATGGCCTTACGCATGGCTGTCACCAGTTTTTTACGGTGCTCCGCGTCGCGCATATCAATGAAATCAATCACGATGATACCGCCAATGTCCCGTAGGCGCATTTGTCGGGCGACTTCTTCCGCACTTTCCAGGTTGATCTTGAGTACGGCCTCCTGCTGGTTCTGGCTTGGCATTTTATTGCCGCTGTTCACGTCAATGGTGTGCATCGCTTCGGTATGCTCGATGACGATGTAGGCACCACTAGACATGGTAGCCGTTTTACCAAAGCTGCTCTTAATTTGCTTCGTAATTCCGTGCGCGTCGAAGATCGGTCGATTGGCTTTGTGCAACTGCACAATATTGGCTTTATTCGGAGCAATACCAGCTACGTAGCTGCGGACGGTCTCGTAAAGGTCTTTGTCATCAACGACGATCTTACTGAAATCAGGCGTAAAGAGATCCCGGAGCAAGCCGGTCGTCTTGTCGGCCTCACTCAGCAGCTTAGCCGGAGCCTTAGCCGTTTTGGCGGCTTCGTAGATGGTTTCCCATTTAGCGATGAGCAGTTCAACCTCTTCGAGCAGCTCACCTACGTTCTTGCCTTCAGCGGCCGTACGGACGATGACGCCAAAATTCTCGGGCCGGATACTTTCCACCAACAACTGCAGACGCTTACGCTCCTCGCTGGTGCTGATTTTCTTCGATACGGCAACGGTTTCGCTGAAGGGAGTGATGACCAGGTATCGACCAGGGATGGTGATCTCACAGCTCAGGCGAGGGCCCTTAGTACTGATTGGCTCCTTCAGCACCTGCGTAAGTACCACCTGCCTTTTCTTGAAGACCTCGTCGATCTTCCCTGTTTTCACGATTTCTTTCTCCATTCGGAACTTGCCGAGTTGAGCCGTAGGGTTCTTGCCGTTAGCCGTGGAGGTGTAGAATTTTTGCAGCGACCGGACTTTGGGTCCAAGGTCGGTATAATGTAGAAACGCATCCTTCTTGTGGCCGATGTCGACGAAGGCTGCGTTGAGGGGAGCGGTTACCCGCTTTACGGTTCCCAGAAAAACATCGCCTACGGTAAATTGATCCGTAGAGCGCTGCCGGTGGATTTCCACCAGCTTGTTGTTTTCCAGAAGCGCCACTTCCACGGTTTTACCCGTAGAGGAGACGATCATTTCTTTTTGCATTTTTTGCTGGATGTTGGAGAATACAACGAAGCCCGCCACCGGAAAGGATTCCAGGGAGGGAAGAATAAGCGTGTATTCAGTACCATTAAGGCATACCAGTACCAGTATTAAGCCACCAACATTGCCGGCCAGGGACATCCGAAAAGGAACAACTACCAGGATTTCTGTATACGATACCCCGGAAACGGGGCAAAGAGGTAAAATGTGTACAGACTGAAAGGGGAAATACGGTAAGGAATTTTGCCGCCGCACGTCTATTTCAACGGCAGGTGGCGGCTAGCTCTTGGATCGTGGCAGAAATAGAAAGCCAACGAGGTGTATAATGAAAGTCTGTAAACTGTAGTGAGCGCGTTCCGGAGGTAGTCAGAATGACACAAAAAATCCGGAAAAGGTAAGCTCAGAGGATAATGGGCGTTTAGAAATCGGCAGTAAAGTTCTCTTGGCGTATAAACGGTAGGCTTGTAGCGACCACCGGTGTCCGAACGCTGCGCTTTCAGGCGCAGCGTTCGAAGATGGTATGTTGCAGTTCAATAAAGAACTAGCGGTTCTTTTTCTTGTGGCGGTTCTTGCGCAGACGCTTCTTCCGCTTGTGGGTAGCAATCTTATGACGCTTCCGCTTCTTTCCACATGGCATAGTTGTCAATTTTGGTTAGTAAATGAGGTTACGAGTATTTTGGACCCGCAAAGATAGTACAATTCGCGGGGTAATTTGTTGGCTGCGGCAAAGGCAGCAACCTTTATTTAACTAGTTCCTGACATCTTGCCCCTAAAATGGCCGCCTGGTCTTGTTTTCCGAGGCTTTCATAAACTCTTGCGAGGGGGCAAATGACCTCCGGGTTATCCGGATCAAGGCCTTTGGCAGTTTCGAACCGTTCAACGGCCTTTTCCAGTTGGTTCGTCTTGATGGCCAACTGAGCCAGGGTAATGTACACCCTGGGGTTGTCCGGGTATTTCTTCTCCAGGTCCCGAAGCAGCACAATACCCTTCATGGGGTTATCCCGGGGTGGGTAGTCTGTGTAGCTTAGGGCCAGGTTGATGCGGTTATCCGCATCTTCCGGATCAAGGCTAATGGCTGCCTGGTAAGCTTGCTCGGCCTGGCTGGCGCAGAACTGACGGGTCTTTTCGTCCGTTCCTTCCTTTTTCAGGCAGATGTTGAACGTGGTGGCCGTTATGCTCCAGGCTTCCTCCGTATTTACCTCCTCGGCAATTTCTTTGGCGTAAATTCCGGAGATGGCCGGCTGGCCAGCCTGGTACCACTCTCCGGCAAGTTGCTCCAGAATGGGGACCCGCTCCGAAGTAGAAGGTTCCTTTTCCAGACGACTTTCCAGGTCAGAAAGGTTGGCAATGGCAGCCGGGCTCAAATTGGCACGGGCAGCACGAATCAGGGACTCCAGTCCCGTAGTCTCAAGCGGGCCACGAGCAAAGCCCTCCTCCATTTCCGGAGGTCGTACCGGGCAACCCCAGTAGGTGAGTAGCAGCAATACGGCGACTGCGGCTACGGCGATCCACTGAGAACGCCCCACTAATCGTTGCGCTCTTCGTTGGGAAGAGAAGTAACTTTATCCTTCACCTGCTCCACAAAAATCTTTGCGGGCTTGAAGGCCGGAATGAAATGTTCCGGAATTTCAATCGCCTTGTTCTCTTTGATGTGGCGACCAATTTTCTTAGCGCGTTTTTTGACGACAAAAGAGCCAAATCCGCGGATGTAAACGTTCTCACCCTCAGCAAGGCTACCCTTTACTTCTTTAAAGAAACTTTCCAGTGAGACCAGAACATCGACCTTGGCGATGCCCGTTTTTTCGGAGATGCTTGTAACTAAATCAGCTTTCCTCATTTCGGTTTTTTATTGTTCGTGACAGGGGATTTTCAAAAGCGACGCAAATATCGCATTTTTAGACGGTTAGGAGTTAATAAACTGAACTATTTCTTTTTAAATCAATCATTTAGCTGTCATTTTCGTTCAGTAGCGGACGGGCCAAAGTCCTTGTTTTCGGGGCCAATCAGCCACAAAACCAGACGAATATGTTGTTTCGAGGCCCTACTTTTTGGCACTGCTACTACTCAAAATAAGGGCGGGGCCGCAGGTGCAAAGGAGGTTGAGAAGAGCAAGGCTTGCCGGTTACGTCGCTTTGCCCTTAATCCAATGTTGCACCTGCGGCCCCGCCTCTAATGGTACGTCAGCTAAATTCTTCCGGATTTAGTCGTGTGTACACAAATGCCTGTGTCGACCACCAAGCCGCCCGACCGACTGTGGTCTTAGTAATGCTAGGGCACGAAACCAACAACTTACCCCACATACCCTATCTTTGCCCACTCCCCAAAAACCACGCAGCACTATGCTCCTTTCAATGACTGGCTACGGCCGGGCGACGCAGACAGATTCTGGCAAAACATATACCGTAGAGATCCGGTCCCTGAACAGCAAACAGAACGATCTGCGCATGCGCTCCTCTCAGCAGCTGCACAAATATGAAATAGAGCTCCGCCGGCTGATCCTGGACACAACAAAACGCGGCAAACTCGAGGTTTCGGTAGACGTTGCCGACGAGACCGGCGGCAACGCCCTGAAAGTCAATACCACCCTCCTTAATAAAGTATACAGCCAGGTCAGTTTGGGGATGGATGCCCCCGACTCCGCCCACGCTAACGGTTTGTACGCCGCCCTTCTCCGCATTCCCGGCATCGTTGAAACCGGAAGCAATCGCCTGGCCGACGAAGACTGGCCTCACCTCAAGGCAACTGCCAAAGCCTGCCTGAAGCACCTCGACGAATACCGCCTGCAGGAAGGAGATGTGCTGGCCAATGACCTTAGTACAAGCTGCAAGGGCATTGCAGACCTACTCGAAGAAGTAGGCCAATACGAAGAGCAGCGGGTCCAATCCGTCCGCGATCGGATGGAGAAACAACTTAAAGATTACCTCGGCCGAGGTAATGTGGACAAAAACCGCTACGAACAGGAAATCCTTTTCTACCTAGAGAAGATGGACATCAACGAAGAAAAAGTCCGCCTGAAGCAAAACTGTGAGTACTTCCTGGAGATTCTCAATAACGAGGATGGCATCAAAGGCAGGAAACTCAACTTCATCAGTCAGGAAATTGGCCGGGAGGTTAATACCCTTGGCGCTAAAGCTTACTCAGCAGATATACAGAAACTGGTGGTCAACATGAAAGAGCACCTGGAAATGATCAAAGAACAACTTGCCAATGTTGCCTGATACGCCCACCGGTAAACTCCTTATTTTCACGGCCCCCTCTGGGGCCGGAAAAACAACCATTGTCCGGCATTTACTGAAGCATTTTGACCAGTTGGCCTTTTCAGTCTCCGCTACCAACCGCCCGAGGCGGGCGGGAGAAGAAGATGGTAAAGCCTACTACTTCCTTTCCGACGAAGCCTTCCGTGCCAGGATCGAAGCGGGTGACTTCGTGGAATACGAAGAAGTATATCCCGGTCGCTTTTATGGCACCCTACACTCCGAACTGCACCGGCTATGGGACGAAGGCAAGACCATTGTCTTCGACATCGAGGTAAAGGGAGCCACCAACCTGAAAAAATTCTACCCGGAGCAAAGCACTGCGGTCTTCGTCAATCCGCCCAGCCCCGAGACATTATTCCAACGTTTGCGAAACCGCAATACGGAGTCGGAAGCAGACCTGAAAGTTCGCATCGCCCGGGCGGCGGAAGAACTCACCTACGTCGACACCTTCGATCGGATCTTGACGAACGATGACCTGAAGACCGCGCTTGAGGAGGCGGACAGGATTGCCCGAACAATTTTGGAGACGGGGGAATAGCCCTGCTCTGCTATTGAACTAAATTAGTCTGCCGGTTCACTAACCGTTAAATACCTCATGCCTTGTGCGAGGACGAAGCCTTCTAAGGTTCTAGTAGTCAACAAAGTTTAACTACATTTCTTTTAGTGAAACACCACACCCTACTCCTCCTGCTCCTAACAAGCATTTTCTGCACCAGCGTCCGCGCCCAAATAATATTGAGGGACGTTGAAACGCAGTTGCCGATACCCAACGCTTTCTTCCAAACCGAAGATGGGCAGTTCGGCAGTAGCGACGGAAATGGCCACCTAAGCGTTGTGCTCACAGGCGGACAACTGCCCACCAGTATTTCTCACCTTGCCTACCAGGACACCACCCTGCGGTTGACAAACGACCAGGCAATTTACTACCTCCGGCCCCAGAGTTTCCAACTTCCCGAGATCAGCGTCAGCAGCAAGAAGCCCCGTCGGTTCCGAAACCCACAGCACCTGCTCCGGATGGCCCTGCGCCAAATCCCTAAAAACTACGCAACGACCGTACAAAAGCAAACCGCCGTGTACCGGGAAATGCTGCACCGCAACGACCGGCTGATCAACTTGAACGAAGCGGTGATTGATTTGGAGACGCAACCTTACGGAGAAAAGCATCGGCAGCAAAAGGTGTTGCACAACAGTCATTTCCGTCGGGTGTTTCGCCCCTATCAGTTAAACGGCAAGAGACAAAGCTACGCAGTAGAAACCCCGGAGGGCATACAACAATTCTCCGCTTTTAAGGACCGTTACCGGCTACTACAGGCACGAATTTCGGTGAGTCCGGCACCAGATAGTGCCATTTTGAGTCTAGATCATGGCCCCATGAATGCGGTGTCCCTGGATAAAGTCCGTCTCGGCTACGATTACCTCGATCCCTCGCGACTGAAAGACTATACCTACCAACTCATTGACACCCAACTGGTCAACGGCGCTTTCTGCTACCACTTACGTTTTTCTCCTGCTGACGATACGCCAACCAGGTACTTTGGCGCTAACAAAAACCATTACACCGGCGTATTTTCCGGCAGCCTTTTCCTTTCCCTTAAAGACCTGAGCATTGTCCGGTTCAGCGCCACTAATGAAAAGGCTATTGTTCGGAATTACGCCGATTCCGGAGCCCTGCCGATACCAAAAGGCTACACCAGCAACGAAGTTAACTATGCCCGAAACGTAGTGGGGAAGTGGCAACTTGCTACCGTCGTTGCCAGCACCCGATCCGTGAATGCCCCAGCACTAACGGCCACCAGAGTGCTGTACTGTACCGGAGAACGTACGGAGGCGTTTAAGGGGGGAGATAAGGTCCCATGGGTGTACCTTGACTTCTACGGAAGTATGACTTCCCTTACCCGTGGATATACCCCTGAATTCTGGCACGCCTTTACCCGCAGCGACCTCTACCAACGTGCGGTACGGCTATATGCTCCGACCAAAGACACTATTGCTGACGCTTATTTCCACAAACCCTTTCGCTACGATTCCATCAAAGTGCCGCAGGCAATTGCCAGCAAGCCCTACGGCTACGTTAAACCAAAAAAGCGGCCCAAAGACCAGTTTGCCTGGCTCAATAATCCGCGGGATTCCGCCACCATTACCTACCTAAAATGGGAAAACCGATACCAGCAGCAGTTTTTCCGCTGGAATTCAGAAGTAGTGGATAGTGTAAGCGCTCAGTTTTCTAACCGGGTACAGGGGATCTTACCCGGGCCAGGTAAAGAGGCTTCTGTAGATACCTTACTCAGGGTTTTCGATGGTGTGCGTGGCTTCTACCAGATTTCCCCCGGCTTCGATAAGATTACGGGGGCAGACAAAAGGGAACTCCTGGTGGCCACTGGCCTTCAGCAACCTGGATATGTGCTGACCGACTATAGCTGGACCAAGGGCGCGAAATACTATCTGACCGTCAGCGAAAGCCGGTGGTATGATAAACTATTGAAGGTATTTGATCGGAGCGGGACAGTAGCAGAACAACACTTTATTGACGATTATCATTGGCGGGGAGACACGCTGTACGCATCGGGCAACAACGATAAATTGCGCACCGCTAAGTTCATGCGTTGGACTTCGGGAGGCGGCTGGAAGACACTACTGGAAGAGAAAGACCCAACCTTTGAGTACCGCTTGGAGATCACCCCCGGCGATGAACTGATCTTGCTTCGGGAAAGCCTGACGACAGCCTTCGTTTATCGAAACGATGGAGGAAAGTGGACAAGGGAAGTAGCAGCTTATCCGGCATTACTTGGCGGAACAGGTGGGCGCGGCCGCGGGTGCAAGGTGGAGGATATTGAAGCAGACTACCTGGCTGATTGCCGCAGTACAGCAGCAGGTACCTGTGTCCTTGCCGTTGATTCAGCACGGCATGAGGTCTGGTTGCAAGCCTTGACTACAACCGGCTGGGCGAGAATTCCGCTGCCTCCCGGCCATACTTATGCTGAATTCCACACCAGCAAAGATGGCCAGATCATCCTGGACACCGAAGGTGTTGGTAGCTATGGGAGAAGCTACCGGGTGGACTTTTCCAGCCGTAGCCTGGTGGCATTACCATCCAACTATCCGCCCGTCGACCTGGCGGGATACCGCGACAGCATTGTATGGGTAAAAGCGAAAGACGGGGTGAGCATCCCCTGTCAAATGCGATGGAAGGCCAATTGGCGCAACAATCTTCAGGGAACAATACTAAAGGTTTA
>JBGCFZ010000413.1:0-11166 GCA_045110355.1 Lewinella sp.
ACCGGGCGGGCGGATGAACGGTTGAGTGAGATGCCGTTGCGGGCGTACCTTCCGATGGTACAACTTGTAACGGAGATGTCCGTCCCTCCCAACACCTGAAGCGCGGCTACATCGCCACCCCGTAGTTCCAGGTTAGTGATCACGAGGTGACTCCCTCCGTCTACCTGAAAGGGAGTGGGCTCAATACTGCCCGAGATGGAAGCATAGGCTATGGCGGGGTTGGTGCCATGTTGTAGTCGTAGTTCCATGGTGGCTGGGGTATAAAACCAACGGCCGGTGGCCCCTTCATTATCGGCGATTCCGACGCTGTCTCGTGAGGAACTGCGTAGTACCTCCGCACCGTCTATCAGTAACCTTGCGGGAGCACGGTTGACCTGGATCGTCCAGATGCCCGTACTGATTTCTACCCAATTACTGGGGATATTGGCGTTGGGCAACTCCCCGACGGCACTGAGGATCGGGAGCGGATCGGCAGTATCCCCATATGCACCAAAGACAAGGGGCGCTCCGGGAGTACCAGAGTCGGGTAAATAGAAACGTGTTGCTCGCCAAATCTCCCCACGTTTAAACAGGTATTCATTGCCGGGGAGGACGGTTCCCGGTACGAGCCGGATTCGGCCCGCAGTTTTCCACGGAGCAGCAGGTGACAGCCCATCATTTTGGTCGTCACCGTTAGTGAAATCGAGGTAATAAGTAGTGGCCGTCAGCGTCGTGGTAATAACCAGAAGCAGGCCTAATAGTAGTAGGCGCAATGTTAGTAGGTGTTGGTTATAGGTAAGATAGGCCTTAAGGCGGAATTCACCATAAACTCGTAACTTATCTGCACCCTGATGTCATTAGTGTTTCTAATTAAACGCCACCTCGATGATCCCCCGGAATACCATATTAAAGACCAGCCGCTTCCAGCTCCGCATTCCCGATGAAACGGATATCGATTTTGTTTTCTCGGCCAGTCGTTATTCGGGCTTTAACGACGGTATGCAATGGGAGCCTCCAACGGAGAAGACATCCATTTTGGGTTCGTTAGGGCGCACACTGCAACGTTGGGACAAGGGGGAAGAATACGCGTTTACCGTGGTTGACGGGGTAGAAAATAGCCTGCAATTAGGGCGGGTGTCTATTCGCCGATCGGAGGGTGATTGGTCTGTAGGCTTTTGGGTACACCCCGAGCATCAGCGAAAAGGCGTGATGACGGAAGCGCTGAAAGCAGTCCTGGCGTTTGGTTTTGATGTGTTGAAAATTGACACTATTAGCGCTGCCTACGCGACTTGGAATAAAGCAAGTGAAAGAGTTCTGGCAAAGAATGGCTTTCAGTTTGTCCGGTACCTGGCGGAAGGGTTTTTGAAAAAAGGAGAATGGGTGCCGGAGAATGAAGTTCAATTGACGGTTGAACAGTGGCGACAGTAGAACGTGCAGGTTGGTAGGCATGGATCATGGATATCCTTAAGGTATTCGTTGTTCCTTCCCACTGCTCTTCCAAAAACCTTACCTTGCACCTGCGGCCCCGCCCAACCTCCGCAGGAAGCCGCGTAGCGAAAAGTTAGCCCCATGAAAAAGCCCCCAAATACGGACCCGACGCCCCTCAAAGAAGCGTTCATGAAGCTGCTGCGCACCAAGCGCAACGAGGCGGGGTATTTCAAGGCCAGGACCAAACTCGTGTGGGGCAAATTTTTCGGAAAACACGTAGATGATAATACGCGTGACCTGATGGTCCGCAATCGAAAGTTATACGTTTACGTTAATAATGCAGCACTGCGCAACCAGCTGTTTATGCACCGCGAGGGGATAAAAAAACGATTGAACGACGAGTTCGGCGAAGCTTACCTCGAAGAAGTGGTGATTAAGTAGTTTGTAGCAGGTAGTGAATCGTGGGTAGTTAACAACCTCTTCTTTATTTGACCAGATCAAGATCTGATAATCTTCCGACCAAGCCAAATACAACCACTGCTTTGGACGGGACGTTTAGTTGCTAGTTGCTAGCTACTAGTTCCTAGCTACTAGTTCCTAGCCCCTAGCCCCTAGCTCCTAGTTCCCTATCTTACCAGCCAAAATATTTCGAACCATGTCAACCACCGAAAGAACAATCCCGCTCGTTAACCTCTCCGACTTTGAGCAAGGAGACGAAGCCACCCGGCAGGCCTTCATCAAGCAATTGGGCGATGCCTTTCACGGCATCGGTTTTGTTGGTGTTACCGGCCACGGTATTCCCAAGCAGCTGATCGATGACTTTTACGTGGCGGCCAAGAAGTTCTTCGCCTTGCCTGAGGAGCTGAAGCGTAAGCAAGAAATTGCCGGTGCGGCCGGTCAACGCGGCTACACAGCCTTTGGTAAAGAGAAGGCGAAGCAAAGTAAAGTCGCCGACCTCAAAGAATTTTTCCAGATCGGGCAAGAAACGGACGGTATGTCTACCGAAGAACGTAACCCGCAGGTAGGGGAGGTTCCGGAATTTATGGACCTGGGCATGCAGTTGTACCGCGCATTCGAAGAAAAAGGGAACAGCCTGCTACGGGCGATTGCACTGCACCTGGACTTGCCCGAGGGTTATTTCGGGACCTACACCAAGGACGGTGTAAGTATTCTTCGGGCCATCCACTATCCGCCCATTCGTAACGAGCCGGCCAGTGCCATCCGCGCCGAACAGCATGAAGACATTAACCTGATCACCCTGCTGGTTGGTGCCAGTGCCGGCGGTCTTCAACTGCAGAACGCTGATGGAGAATGGCAGGAAATTGTGCCCGAGAACGATGAGATCGTGATCAACGTGGGCGATATGCTGCAACGACTGACCAATAATTATCTCAAATCAACCACACACCGCGTGGTGAACCCGCCACGTGAGGAATGGCATAAGCCCCGCCTGAGTATTCCTTTCTTTCTGCACCCCCGGCCCGAAATGAGCCTCAATGTGCTAGAGAGTTGCGTTACGGCCGATAACCCACAGCACTTTCCTCCAACCACGGCGGGAGAATACCTGGATGAGCGGTTGCGGCAGATTGGCCTTAAGAAATAAAGGTTGTAAAAGAGAAAGGGCATCGTTCTCTGAAGCCTGATCCTTCCTTTTTCCCTTTTCGTCTTTTCCCTTTCCTCCTTTCCCTTTTTCCCCCTTACCTTTGTTACCCCGGTTTACTATCATCCCGATCCTTCCGAAAATGTCGGTAGTTGATCGACAAACATAAAAGAAATGTACAATTCCACTTTCCTTTTTAACTTCCTTGGCCCGGAGATGATCGTCATCTTTTTTGCCATCCTGTTACTTTTTGGTGGCAAGAAAATTCCAGAACTGATGAAAGGCATCGGTAAAGGTATTCGTGAATTCAATACTGCTAAAGGTACGCTGGAGAAAGAGCTGCAGGCGGGTATGAAAGACGAAGAGCAGCGCGAAAAAGACGCCCGTGAATTGCGCGAACTACGGGAGCGGGAAGCGCAGCGTAAGCGGGAAGAGTCTTTCATCACACGTGATGAGAAGAGCGCTTAATCGTTAAAATATCAGGTGCTTGTCTGATGCCTTTTAGGGCGCGGTCGCAGGTGCAAAGTCCCCTCAGCGCCGCAGGCGCAGGGGAGGTTTTAAAGAGCAAAGCCCCACGGTACGGTTGTATCGTGGGGCTTTTGCTTTGAGTGAGTAGTAAGAAGTAATCCGAAGGTTTATTTGCTGAGGTAACTGCCGAGCATTTTAGCGCCCATGCCGAGTACGTCATCCATGACGCTTCCGTCGCCGTCCCGGTCGAGGAGCGTCCCGGCCAGGCCGAGGTCAGGGGCATGCTGACGGGGGTTACTTTGGCTTTTGGTCACCATGTCCATCAGCGCGCCGCCGAGGCCGCCGGCGTCCATGCCGGTTTCCCGCTTCGTCTTACCGAGGATGCCCATCAGGATGGGCGCCAGGGTAGCCATAAGGGGAAGTACTTTACCCATGCTCAGGCCGCTGTTCTCGCTGACCTGTTTGGCCACGTCCTCTTTCTGTGCACCAAGTACGTGATCAAGGATGCCACCACCGTCCATTGTTTTACGGAACTGTGGGGGAATCTTATCCTGGGTGCCGGCCTGCCGGCCGCCGAGTAGGCCGCCAAGCAAATCGCCGAGGCCACCACCGTCGCTGCCCTGTGTCTGTTTCATCATGCCACCAATCAGGTCGCCGATGCCACCACCGCCGCCGCCCTGGGCCTGGCCCATCATGCCACCCAGCAAATCACCGAGTGCACCGCCGCCGCTTTGTTGCTTTGCCTGGCCGCCGCCGAGAATGCCCCCGAGTAGACCACCGAGTGCGCCGCCGCCGCCGCCTTGGCCGCCGGCCATGCCGGTAATGAGGTCCATAAGGCCACCACCGGTTGGTACGTCTGGTCCGGGGGCTTGTTTGCCGCCCTGCATGAGGCCGCCAATGATGTCGAGAATACTACCGTCGTGGTCCCGCTCCAGGGCGTTGGCCAAAGAGGAGGCGCCGTCGGGGGTAGATGCGTTGCGCGCTAAGGCGCCCATGAGAGAACTTAGAATGGCACTGGAGGCCTTCGTCGTAGTTTTGGGATCGGATCCGGTTTGCTGAGTAAGCACGTCCATGAGTCCGCCGCTAAGCTGCTGTTGCAGCTGTTGCTGAAGTAATTGAGATAAATCCATGCCGTAATATCGGGCTTATCTTGGAAAAGAAAAGCGGCCAACCGAATAATTTCGGTTGGCCGCGCAAAGATTCAAACTACTCTATATCGGTTTCGGACTTTCGTCCTGAAGGTGTTCTCGGCAGGCTTTACTGCTGATTGTCGTTCGTGATACTATTGCTGGAACGGGTGGAATTTTAGAAAGATTGCGGTGTGAATGTTAAAGCCCGAAATTTAACTACAGTAAGCGAGGTCCGGGGGGGCAATACCCGTCATGAAGTGGCTTAGGACGTTGGATGGCGCTGATTGTCTGCACTTGACTACTGGTCTCAAATCAACGGTGTCTCGAAGCTTTACGGTTTGGGTATGGTTTCCGAAATGAACAGGAAACCGGATGGTCTCGGTACCTGAAATGGTCCGTAGAAAATGAAAAAGGTGGACTAGCCAGCCTGGTGAATGTGGCGTTATCTTAGCAGCCTATGGCCAAGCAATTTCCCCACCTCAATGACCGTCTGTCCGCCTTCATTGCCGAACAGCATCTTTTCTTTGTCGCTACCGCCCCGGCCGTTGGCCGGGTAAATTGCTCCCCCAAAGGAATGGACTCCCTTAAAATCCTAGGCCCTAATCGCATCGCCTGGCTCAACGTTACGGGGAGTGGTAATGAGACGGCGGCGCACGTCTTAGAAAACAATCGGATGACCCTGATGTGGTGTGCTTTTAATGGTGCACCGCTGATTCTGAGGGCTTATGGAACTGCCCGAACCATTTACCCCGCCGACCCGGAATGGGCGGCACTTGCCGCTCAGCTTCCCGAGCTTCCGGGTGCTCGCCAAATTTATGATATGCAGGTAGAGATGGTGCAGACCAGTTGTGGTATGGCCGTACCGCTGATGGATTTCAATGAAGACCGCGAATTACTTAAAGATTGGGCCCGGAAAAAGGACCAGCAAGACTTTCTGGACTACTGGGAACTCAAGAACACCACGAGTATTGATGGCCTGCCAACTGGTATGTAGGTCCGTAATCCAATCTCACAGTTTTGCCTGAAAAACGCGTAGCCTTTTAGGTTGCCCCTCCCTGGTAAGGAAGAGAGTTCTGACTGTACGAAGCTGGTCAAACAGCAAAGTACAGTTACCTCGACGGGCGGAACACTCGATGTGTAGACCCACAAACGACAAATTTCCCGCTACCTTAACACAACTATTCGCCTACTGAATCAATTGTAATAGCGTAACTTCTTCAGCGTTATGCTACAATCCATCTGGGACGACGTCCGCCGCGAATTCAGCTTTGGCAATATGATCAACAGGATCATCATTGTCAATGTCGCCGTTTTTCTTGGAGTCAATATTATACATGTAGTACTGAAGCTCATTTATGGAGTGGCCAATCCGACCCCTCCTGCCTATTATCAGTTCTTCCACTTTATTGCTGGATCTCATGATTGGTGGCATACACTAACGCGTCCCTGGACACTGATTACCCACATGTTTGTCCACGAAGGCTTCTTCCACCTGTTGTGGAATATGCTTTATCTCTTTTGGTTCGGTCGCATCTTTGGAGACTTGCTTGGGGATCGGCGGGTACTCCCTCTTTATATTCTTGGCGGCCTTGCCGGGTTCCTGGCTTACTTCCTGGCGTATAACCTGACGGAACTGGGCGAAGGCGTTAGTTACATCGTTGGTGCAAGTGGTTCTATTTTTGCCATCCTTGTGGCTGCCGGTATTTTTGCCCCTGACTATCCCATCAGGCTTTTCTTTCTCGGGTCTATTCGTCTTAAGTACATTGTGTTTTTTGCCATTATGGTGCAGGTCATTGGCCTGGGACAAATGCCCAATATTGGTGGCACCTTCGATCACATCGGAGGAATTATTATGGGCTTTCTGTTTGCCTTCTACCTTAAACGAGGTACAGACCTTACCGTTCCCGTGGCCAATGGCATCACCTGGGTACAGAACTTTTGGCAAAACCTGATAAAGCCCAGCAATGAACATAAGAAGGCTGGCCCCCGTGCCGCCTATCGTAGTGGTAAATCAGTTAAGGAAACGACACCAAAGAGGCGTCCATCCTTCATGCGCAAAGCCGGTGGTACAGCCAGCAAGGCCAGCCATAAAACAGATACTACGACAGAACAACAGCTGACTCACCAAGAGGAGCTCGATGCTATTCTCGACAAGATTAAGGAACGAGGGTACAACAGCCTCACCAAGGAAGAAAAAGACTTCCTTTTCCGGGCCTCTAACCAAAAGTAAACCCCCTTGCTGCGCCGCATCTTCCACGTTCTGGGCAATCTCCTGGCCCTGCTCACCGGGGTAGGGTTACTTGCCAGGTTTGTTCCTCCAGATATGATGTGGCCTCCTACCTTAATCGGGTTAATGCTACCGGTGCTACTTTTGCTTACCGCTTTATTTACGGCGTTGATGCTCTACCGCCGTAGATGGAGAGCAGTGGTTATTCCTTCCCTCATCCTGCTATTGGCTTTTTCTGTTCTCAGCAGGCTCTTTGCTTTCGGCAGTTCTGTTGAAACACCCGCTGCTGGAGAAACCCTTACGATTGCCACCAATAATGCCCGGGGCTTCAAGAATGATGCCTGGGTGGATGTGGAAAAGAAAGAGGTAAAGCGGGTGATTAGTCAATTGGGGGCCGACGTGCTCTTGTTGCAGGAATCAGGTTCTGATGCTGAAGCAGGAGGTCATTCATATGTCCCCTCTATCTTAGCTGGTGGCCCTTACTTCGCCCACCTTCACCCAAAGGACCGGACGATCGCGACCTATGCTGAAAACTTGAAGACCATTGCAACTTCCGTTAAGGGCTTTAATGGCTATACCGTTGTTGACGTAAATACGTCGCTTGGCACCATTCGCTTCATCAATGCCCATTTGCAGTCCAACCAAATTTCTGGACTGGCCGGTAAATTGGGGAAAGATAAAAACGTTCGGGATGGCCTGGATCGGGCCGAGTCAATGTTCCGCAGCTACGGCCGCAGTGCCAGGACCCGAGCCCGGCAGGCGGAGGAAATCCTTAGGTATGTGGAAGAAAGCCCACACCCCGTCATTGTCGGTGGTGATTTCAACGACGTCCCCACTTCTTATACCTATCAACGCGTTCTAAGCCCACGCCTCCGGGATGCGTGGACTACTGCAGGCTTTGGCCTTGGCACCACCTTTACCGGTCCGCTGCCTGGCCTAAGGATTGACTTTCTGATGGTCGACACCAGTTTTACCATTAGGGAAGTAAAGCGGTTTGAGACGGGGTATTCGGACCACCGGGGCTTGCGTATGGTAATAAGTAAATAATTGAAGGGTTACACGTGTAAGGCCCGGTTCCCAGTAGCCGCCAAGGCTGCCTCCTTAAAGGCTTCGGTATACGTGGGGTGTGCGTGGCTCATACGTGAGGCATCTTCAGCGGAGGCGCGGAATTCCATCAGTGCAACGGCTTCGGCGATCATGTCAGCAGTACGCGGACCAACCATGTGGACCCCGAGGATCTCATCGGTCTCCTTGTGGGCTAAGACTTTTACCATACCTTCGATGTCCATACTGGCACGGGCACGTCCAAGGGCCTTGAAGGGGAATTTGCCCGACTTGTACGGTACGCCGTCCGCCTTCAATTCTTCTTCGGTTTTGCCTACTGCAGCTACTTCCGGCCAGGTGTAGACGACTCCGGGGATCAGGTTATAATCGATGTGCGGCTTTTCACCGGCAATGGTTTCAGCTACGAAAGTGCCCTCTTCCTCTGCCTTGTGTGCCAGCATGGCACCAGTTACAACATCGCCAATGGCGTAGATGTGTGGCTGTGCGGTGCGCAAGTGCTTATCGACGACAACACGCCCCCGGTCATCAAGGGCGACCCCTGCTTTGTCCAGGCCGAGTTTGTCAGTATATGGCTGGCGGCCGATGGCGATCAGGCAGTAGTCTGCATCAATGGTGAAGGGCTCGCCGCCGTCGCGTTTCTCAACGGTTACTTTGGCTTTGGTTTTCAGTCCTTCCACATTCGTCACCTTATGCTTGAGGTGAAACTTTACGCCGGTTTTCTTCAGGGACCGCATCAATTCTTTAGAACAGTCCTTGTCCATTGTGGGGATGATCCGGTCCTGGAACTCAACCACTTCTACTGCGGTACCCAAACGGGCAAAGACACTGCCTAGTTCAAGGCCAATAACACCACCACCTACGATGACCATGTTTTTGGGGACTTTAGCGATGTTCAACGCCTCCGTGCTGGTAATGACCCGGTTCTTATCGTAGTTCATCATGGCCGGAGTAATTGGCTTGGAGCCAGTGGCGATGATGAAGTTTTTTCCGGAAATCGTCTGATCGTCACTACCATCACTCATCGCAATGTTCAGCTCGTTCGGGCTGGCGAAGGTGCCGTGACCATAGAAGACGTCAATCTTGTTTTTCTTCATCAGGAACTGAACGCCCTTGACCGTTTGGTCTACCACGTCATCCTTCCGTTTGATCATCTGCGGCATGTCGATACCGAGGTTGCTGATCTTGATGCCATGCTCCGCAAACTTTTCGTGAGCTGCATGGTAGTGTTCTGAGCTGTCGAGTAGCGCCTTGGAAGGGATACAACCTACATTCAGGCAGGTACCGCCGAGGCGATCGTTGTAACGTTCCACGATGGCAGTCTTCTGGCCAAGTTGGGCGGCACGGATGGCTGCTACGTAGCCGCCGGGGCCACTACCGATGATGATGAGATCGTATTGCATAACTGTTCGTTTTTGTCAGTTGGTAAACGCCTCAAACGAAAGATCGTTTTGGGCTTCTCGTCGCAGAAATCGCATTCGTATCGCCAGTGGTTTAGTAATAGGCGCGAACGCAGGCGCAAAGATAGTTGCCAGGGCAAGCAATCTTTAGGCACAGGAAGGTTTTTTTAGCAATGTGCCAAGCATGCTGAGGCTGCATTAGCCATGATTTTGGGAAAGTATACTGGTGCCAGTGTACGCTTCCCATTAGGCGCAACCACGATAAAATAGAAGTAACCCTTAACTTTACTTCACCCATAAATCGTGAACCATGCGAAAGAGCAAATTCACCGAGTCTCAACGGCTCGAAATTCTAGCCCAGCACGATGCTGGCACCAGTATTGCCGACCTATGTCGGGAGCATCAAATTAGTCCTCCTACCCTCTACAAATGGAAGAAGGATCATAATGATGATCAAGACGAAGACAAACGTCGACTCAAACAATTAGAAAAGGAAAATGCCCAGCTCAAGAAGATGTTCGCTGAACTGAGCATTGACCATGACATCCTGAAGCAAGGCTACGGAATGCTAAAAAAGTGGCAAGCCCAAGACGCAAAGAAGAAATGATCGATCAAATACAAGCTGATCAATCACGCAGTGTTAGGCGCTGCAGTGGTGTCTTGGGCTTACGCCGTCAAACATACTATTCCCGGAAGAATGGTAATCGAATCGAAGAGCGAGATGATGAGATTATTGACTTGCTTCATCGGACGACTCAGCGCTTCGTTGCCTGGGGCTTCTGGATGATCTTTTACTTCCTTCGCTTGCAAGGCCATAAGTGGAATCACAAGCGAGTATACCGTATCTGGAAGCAGGAAGGGCTCAATTTGAGGCTTCCTCCCCAGCGTAAAAAGATCAGACGAGAGTACGAAGGCTTACTCGTTCCAGATGAGGTTAACGAGGGCTGGGCGATGGACTTCGTAAGCGACTGGGTTGTTGGCCCTGAAAAGGAAGCCATTCGCATCATCAACGTAATGGATGAATGCTCTCGTAAGGCATTATGGACTGAAGCGCATAAGAGCATCTCCGCTAAAACGCTTATTGAGGTCCTGGAGAGAATTGCTGAGATGCGTGGCTATCCTCGATATGTACGCTGTGATAACGGCCCAGAATTTATCTCTCACAAGCTACGAGCATGGGCAGATGCAAATAGCGTAGAGATCAAGTTTATTCAGCCCGGTAAGCCTAGCCAAAACGGACTAGTCGAAAGACTGAACAAGACATTACGAGTTGAATGCTTAAATTTAGCTTGGTTCTCAGACCTCGCTTCACTAAACGCTGACATCCAGCGATGGTGGCAAGTTTACAACTCACTACGACCGCACAAACATCTGGGCAGGATAACGCCAGAAATGTACGAAATTGAAAATCAGAATTTCTATTTTAGACTGGTTGCAGCTTAGGGGAAGCGTACACCAGGACGGTTCTGAAAACGGAAAAGGGGGCTAATTGACTGAATAGGAGTCCTTTGAACGGTGTGGTTTTTAGGTGTTTTTGCCTGCTTTAGTTGCTCAAACAGGACGCTGATCTGATTTTTTCTTGTAATCCCTCCAATGGTAAGTGTTCACCCGGCAGCACAATTGCCCATTAGGAAGATGTGAGTAAAGGACTGAAAGACAGATTTTTATGGATAAATAAGGTCGATTTTTACCGTAGATATTTGAACGTTCACCATTAATCCGTCTTTTTCTCCTTCCTTCAGACCGACCACTTTTGGAACATCTTCTAATTCAAAAACAATAATCATGAAAGATGTTACTAGTACTCCTCCACTAACTAAACTTACCATCGATGAACTCAAAGGCTGCTTTGGCGGATCGGACGATCAGGTG
>JBGCFZ010000414.1:0-10434 GCA_045110355.1 Lewinella sp.
AGTCGATCTCGGGAAGGTTGGGTAATCACCGGCTGGTCGTGGTCACTCTGGTTTTTCAGAAAGATGTAATCTGCGGTAAAACCATTAACATAATTTTCCACATCATCGTAGGCCTTTGCCTTACGCTGAACCATGGTCGCATCCCAGGCTTTTAGCTTTTGGAGTAGGGCAGTAGCCTCGTCCCTAAGTGTTGCGTTGGCTTCCGTTTTAGGCATGCCCTTTAGGATGCCTTCCAATTGTTGAGTCGTTGTGTTCATGTTGTTAACCATGTCGTGCATGGTGTTGAGCTCGGCGGCCATCTTTTTCAGATAGGCATCGTAGGCAGCATAGGTTTCCGGTGAGTGGTCCAACGCGGGGTTGGGAAGTACGTTTACTTCAGTTTCGGAAGAAGCGGCACCCCGGCGGAAGTGCAGGGTGTATTTCCCCGGTGGCACCTTATGCCCCCGGTAACTTCCTTCGATGTAAACACCCTCTACGCCACGGAGTGACTCGTGCCGTAGGTCCCAAACGAAGCGGTTCAGCCCCGGCTTCGCCGGGAGGGTCGCCTCCGCCGAAGGCCCGCCGTCCCATTTCTTGAAGTCGGCTTTGGTCGAGGTATAAGTCCGGACAATCTCTCCCGCACTGTTCTTGATGTCCAGTACCAATTCCGTAGTGTCCTTCCCTTTAGGAATATGGTAGTAGGCGACCACTCCTGCGGCCGGATTTACCCCCTTGAAGGCGTTCATGCCATCAAAAGTAGCGGTGTTGCCATCCAGCGGGCTGTAGCTGTTTACCCTAAGCACATCCTCTGGTTGGTAAGCGTGCAAAGCCTTATACTCCGGCTGGTATTGGCGGATCAACGGAACGTCGTCCATCACCCAGAAACCCCGACCAGCCGTTGCAATCACGAGATCGTCGTGCCGAACGATGAGGTCCGTAATTGGTGTCACTGGCAGGTTGAGCTGTAGCGAAGACCAGTTCGCACCGTCATCCCAGGATACATAAAGCCCGCTTTCGGTACCTACAAACAGCAGGCCTTTCTTCTTTTCATCCTCCCTGATCACCCGGGTGAAAGCACCTTCAGGAATTCCCTTGCTAATATTCGTCCAGGTCTTTCCGTAATTACGGGTGACGTACAGCATCGGCGTATGATCATTGAATTTATAGCGGGTTGCGGCGATGTAGGCCGTAGCCGGATCATGGGGCGAAACGTCAATGGAGTTGACCAGGCATTCCGGCATATCCTTTGGCGTGACGTTCTGCCAGCTCTTGGTCCCGTCGCGGGTAACGTGCACCAAGCCGTCGTCACTCGCCGTCCATATCACCCCTGCTTCGTGCGGAGATTCGATGACGTAACTGATGGTGCCGTAGTTCTCCGCACCAACGGCTTCGTTGGTGTAGGGGCCACCACCGTTGCCCTGATATTCGTCCTGGTTACGGGTAAGGTCGGGAGAAACTTCCTCCCAGCTAACACCCATATCCTTGGTTCGCAACAGGTATTGTGCAGCGTGGTAGTAGGTATTTGGTTCGTGCTTAGACCAGATGATCGGCGCATTCCAATTATACAGGTACTTCATCTTGCGGGCCTCTAACCCGAGGTACTGCACTGGGGCAGCCATAACATTGGTACTTGTCTTCGTTTCGGTATCCAACACCTCAATGGTGCCGAGGTAA
Source organism: Lewinella sp. (assembly GCA_045110355.1). GTDB lineage: Bacteria > Bacteroidota > Bacteroidia > Chitinophagales > Saprospiraceae > Neolewinella. The sequence continues at coordinate 1,654 of JBGCFZ010000414.1, forward strand.
CTGCCGCCTAAAACGTAGCGAGGATCGTCTGGGTCAAAAGCCAAAAAGGCACTCTCTCCACCCGCAGAAGCATCCCAGCTTCTGAAACCGATCCCGCCGCTGTTCAATTCCCGGCTGGCAATGCGGACGGAAGTATTGTCTTGCTGCCCGCCATATACGCGGTAAGGAAAGGCATTGTCCACGTTGACCCGATAGAATTGGGCGGTGGCCATATTGTCTTGTCGCGACCAACTTTTGCCTCGGTTAAAGGTTATGGCGGCCCCTCCATCGTTGGAAACCACCATGTTCTTCGGGTTCTCGGGGTTGATCCACAAGTCGTGATAATCGCCGTGGGTGCCGCCCATCACTTCCCAATTTTTACCGCCGTCTATAGACCGTAGCATCGGAGCACTGAGCACGTAGACCATGTTTTCGTTCTGGGGGTCCGCAAAGACTTCCGTGTAGTACCAGGCGCGCTGAATCAACCGGTGATCACCGCTTACCCGGCTCCAGCTTTTACCAGCGTTGTTGGAGACGAAGAGTCCACCTTTTTCTTGCTGAGAATCGCTTTCGATCAGGGCGTACACTTTGTCCGGGTTACTTTGGGCAACGGAAATAGCCATTTTTCCCAACTCTTTAGGAAGTCCTTCCTGAATGGTTGTCCAGGTTTCGCCTCCATCAACACTTTTGTAAACGCCACTGCCCGCACCGCCACTGATGACTTTCCATGGCCGACGACCGTATTCCCACATGGTCGCGTACATAATTAAGGGGTTGCTGTGGTTGATCGCCAACTCGGAGCAGCCAGTTCGGTCGTTCACGTAGAGCACCTTTTTCCAGGTAGCGCCACCATCCGTACTCTTGAATATGCCACGTTCTTCGGTGTCACCATAAAGCGCGCCCTGGGCGGCAACGAACACGATGTTCGGGTCACGGGGATGGATGATGATTCTGGCGATGTGGCCGGTGCCCTCCAGGCCGACTTTCTTCCAGGTCTTACCGGCGTCGGTAGATTTATAGACACCATCTCCGGAGGAGGTCATTACGCCACGCACGGCATGTTCACCGGTGCCACAAAAGACAATGTTCGCATCCGTAGGTGCTACGGCAAGCGCTCCGATGGAGCTGCTGCCAAAGAAACCGTCCGAGATGTTTTTCCAGTGTTGCCCCGCGTCGTCTGTTTTCCATACGCCACCACCGGTGTTGCCCATGTAATAGGTCATCGGATCACCAAGAACGCCAGAGGCGGCGTTGGCCCGTCCGCCGCGGAAAGGACCGATGCTCCGCATTTTTACGGCACTTAATGGATCGGGGGCTTTTTCAGTTTTCTGGGCGCCCAAAGGCAGGGTGAATACGCAAAAAAAAAGGAGTAATAGACGGTACAACATAGGTCTCAATGGTTAGTCGGGGTGAAAATAGGCAAAGTGTATCAGATGGGCGGGGCCGCAGGTGCAAAGGAAGGTTTAAGGGCGAGGGCTTCCAGCCCGAGGGCGAACGGGGCCGTAAGGCTCCTGGAGCTGGGACCAGCGGTAGCTCTCCTGGCAAACACTGAGCTAAAGCACCGTGCTCCCTTTTTGGGGTTCGCACCCAGAGGTCCCCACATCTCTTGCCTTTTAATCCTTATTCCTGCACCTGCGGCCGCGCCTCCTCCTAATAATCGTGTCCATTACCTATGCCCGAAAACTTGGTCTACACATTGCCTGTTAGCAGAAAAACAGAAGGCTATGGTCATTAGAAAAGCAAAGAGAGAAGACATCTTTGAGGTGGTGAAAATGCTATCAAATGACAAACTTGGAAGTATGAGAGAAGACTTTAAGTCTCCCTTGCCTGATAAATACTACGCTGCCTTTGATAACATCCAAAATGACCGGAATCAAGAATTGATGGTGTCGGTAAACGAAGAAAAAGAGATAATCGGAACCTTGCAATTATCTTTTATCCAATACCTGACTTACCAGGGAGGCATACGTGCTCAAATAGAAGCAGTAAGAGTCCGGGAAGATCAAAGAGGTAAGGGTATTGGCGAAAAGATGTTTATGTGGGCAATTGAACGGGCCAAAGAACACGGAGCGCATTTGATTCAATTAACCACAGATAAAAAAAGACCAGAAGCCTTGAAGTTTTATGAAAAGCTGGGCTTTAAGGCTTCTCATGAAGGCATGAAGCTTCACTTTACCGTCAAGTAAGGACAACGAGAGACGGAGTAACAGTCTTAAAACTAAGGTCTTATGCCAAGAAGCTTTAAAAGGTGAAGTGAAGAGACGCGCCCATTTCTACCTTACCACCACCCGAGACAAATAGAGCTTCCCTCCCGCAAGTATCTGTACCAGATAAGTTCCTGCTGGTTGGTCACCCAGATCTATTGATTGGTCAGTGTTCCTAACAGCTAATACTCTGCCATTAAGGTCGTATGCTGCCACCATTCGGGCTGGGCCGGTCAATTGTAAAATCCCCGTAGTCGGATTTGGAAACAGGACCACGCCCAATTGTGCCAGCTCCCGGACATCACTCAATACGTCAATGATAATGTCCCGGCGCAGGGTATCCGTACACGGCCCGTTGATGGCCACGTAGGTTACCTCGTAGGTTCCCGTTGCGGCGTAAGTGTGGGTAGGCTCTTCTAGCGTACTCAGGCTGTCGTCCCCAAAGCTCCAGTAATGTTCCGTCGCGTTGAGAGAAAGGTTAGCGAAAGTGGCTGATGATGTATCGACAGTAGTCGTTATCTCCGCCGTTGGCTGCGCGAAAACACGAACCGGAATGGTTCGAATGGTGTCATTGCCCACAGCCCCGAACAGGGTAAGGGTGACCTGGTAGAGGCCTGGTTCGGTATAGGTTACCTCCAGGTTAGCCTCCTGGGAGGTCTCTGGGCTCCCGCCCGGAAAGTTCCACTGCCGGTCGGTATACGCCCCGGTACTGATGTCAGCGATGGAAAAGGTCAATGGCGCACAGCCGTCAACATCCTTTAAGCTGATCCCGGCACTGGCAAATTCGGGGAGGGTTGTTCTGGAAATGCCGGCCACCAGGTTGCCACAGTTTTCGTTTAACAAGGTAACCGCAACGAGGTAAGATCCACCTTCCCGATAGGTGTGGTCTAAGGCCACGACGTTGGTATCAACGATCGTTCCGTCCCCGAAATCATAGCGTATGTTGTCGTAGCCAACGGCGCCGGTCAGGGAGACGGAGACGAACTCATCGTCGAATACAATGTCGGCCATTTCAACAGCAGGACTTGGGTAAACGGTAAAAGTTGCCGTGTCGCCAGGGTAGAACAACCCGCGCGGGCTCTGTAAGGTTTGAATGGCCCGGAAGTTGCCACTTACGGAATCGGCAAAAGTTAACCTAAGACTTAGGCCCAATGGCTGAACGGTAACACCGGGAAGATTGGGGACAACCTCCCAGCTGGCGGCACGAGTCCCCAGGCTTCCATCAGTGATCAGTAGTTGTTCACCACCACACAAGGTGTCTGCAGATTGCGTGAAGCCGCCAAAAGGTACCGGATGAAGGATGTTGGTTGCATTACCTATTCCACCGCCTCCCGCAGGCTCGTCGTTCGGTCCGCATTCGTTTGAGCCCAGCCTTAAGCCAGGTCCGCCTTGGCTAAAATCAAAGACCGGGTTGAAGGCACTGCGCATCCTGGCCGCAGAGATCATTCTGCCACCACTCCCGCCCCCGCCAGGGCCAAAGCATCGATCGGAGGCGTTGGTAACGTCGCCCCCTTTTCCTCCGGAAAGGTCGATGGCGGGATTACCACGAAGGGTATCGGCAATCAATAGAATGGAACCAGCGGCTCCGCCGCCACCACCGCCATCACCGTTGACGTCGCTTCCAGGCAGGCCGGAGACGTTCAGTTCACTGCTGAGGTCAAACTGTATGGTTGGTGCCCACAGCACAATGATGCCACCACCGTTACTTCCGGAGGCTTCGTTAGTGTTGTTGGCATGTCCGGCCCCACCGCCGCCACCGAAGTAGAGTATGTCGTCAGCCGAATCCATTCCTCTGCCACCTCTGCCAGGGAAGTTCCCGCGGCAAGCGTTGTTCAACACGCCCATAACGATGTTTCGCGCACCCACACCCCCGGCTCCGGCGTTACCGCCGCCACCGCCGCCTGCGTTGTGGTCATTGCCGCCACCGCCGCCGTTGGCGGCGGGCGCACGCCCGGCCTCCTGGCCGGCGGGCACGCTGGCGACGCCTTCTCCACGTGGAGAACCACGCCAATTGTTTATGTCGTAAACTTCTCCGTCTGCGGAAGTAAATCGATTACAATCACTGTCGGATTCCCGTCCCATTGCTCCACGGAAACCTGCCCCGTTGGCGTCCAAAACAGCGTTCCGTTCCAGGCTTATCCGCTCGTCGGCTGCCAGGAAAATGACGCCACCGGTGGTGCCGTTGAAGGGTTGACTGACTTCCTGCGCTCCCGTAACAAACACCTCGTTCCAGCTCTGGAAGGTGATAAGCTGCGTGTTCGCCAGATCATAGTCATGAATAACGGGGAATGCCAAAAACAAGGTGTCCCCGTTTGTTTTGATTACTTTGTTCAAATCATAATGCCCCGCGCCATTAAGGTCACTGATCTGCCCTATGTTGTTGCCAGATAGGTTGATCTCAGCGCCACCGTGCTGATAGATCAATAATCTGGTCATGGCATCTGCATCCTGTGCTGCGGTACTCCGCAGCCATTGCTCGGAAGGGTTGATCTCAACAATAACATGATAAGTGTTCTGTGCCGATAGCAATGCACAGAACAGCAGGCAAATGCTGCTGAATAAAAATTTCATCAGGGAAAATTGTATAGTGTCAGTGTCTGGGGAAAAGCTCTTAAGAAACAAAGATACGTTTGGGAGGGGGTAGGGAGGTAAGACCTTAACTTATGCTATTCATTATGGTATTTCTCCCCCCGGAGAATGGTCATCGCCCGATACAACTGTTCGGAAATAAACAAGCGGATCATCTGGTGACTGAAGGTCATTTTGCTTAAGGAAAGCTTGCCGTTGGCCCGTTCATAAACGGCTGGTGGGAAACCAAAGGCTCCACCAACGAGAAATATTAGTCGCCGATAGGGTTGCTGCAATTGCCGGTCCAGCCAATGGGCGAAGTCAACACTCCCATATTGTTTGCCGCCTTCGTCCAGTAAAATCAGGCCATCATCGTTCTTAAGGCGAGACAGCACCATCTCCCCTTCCTTTTCCTTTAGTTTATCCGAAGACATTTTTCCAGCACCCTTAATGTCGGGCAATACCTCAAAAGTGATGGGGAGATAGTGCTTTAAGCGTTTGGCGTATATGGCTTCTCCTTCCCGTAGGTAGGATTCGGTGGTTTTCCCGATGAAGTAGACGATTACTTTCATTCGGCGAAGATAGTTGTTCGCTTAGCGGCAGAAGTTGTGAGCAATAGTAATTACCCGACGATTTGACCAAAAGTGTGCAACTTACCCTGCTCCTTCGTCCTTATCTTTGCACCTGCGGCCGCGCCCTTCTAGTCAAGGAGTCTGACAGTAAAATAGTCAGATAGTAGTTGCGACATTATTAACCCCAATAATCAAAACCATGGAACTTTCCCAAGGTCGCTACCAGATTGGTGGCGTGGATGCCCTTCAGATCGCCGAACGCTTCGGCGCGCCTGTTTACGTTTACGATGCTGCGACGATGAAACGTCAGTACGCTCGTATGACCAAGGCATTCGGAAAGGTCAAACGGTTGAGGATAAACTACGCTTGTAAAGCGCTCACCAACGTCAACGTGCTACGCATCTTCCGTGAGTTGGGGAGTGGGCTTGATACGGTTTCCGTTCAGGAAGTAGAACTTGGTCTGCTTGCTGGCTTTGATCCGCACGATATTCTGTACACGCCTAATTGTGTGAGCCTGGAAGAGGTGTCGGAAGCAGTAGCAAAAGGCGTCCGGATCAACATCGACAACATCGAGATCCTTGAACAGTTCGGTGCCAGGCACCCCGAAGTTCCGGTCTGTATCCGCATCAACCCACACATCATGGCCGGCGGTAATTCTAAAATTAGCGTTGGGCACATCGACTCCAAATTTGGTATCAGCATTCACCAGGTGCCCCACGTCCTCAAGGTTGTTGATGCGCTGGGACTGAAGATTGAAGGATTGCACATGCACACAGGATCAGATATCTACGACGCGGAGGTCTTCCTCCGGGCAGTAGAAATTCTGCTGAATGCCGCAGGTGATTTCCCCGACCTGGATTACCTCGATTTCGGTTCCGGTTTCAAAGTGCCCTATAAGGAAGGCGGCATCGCTACCGATATTGAAGATCTGGGAGATCGTCTGGGAGATCGTTTCAATGAATTCTGTACCGAGTACGGCCGTGACCTCGAACTGATGTTCGAGCCGGGCAAGTTCCTCGTCAGTGAAGCCGGGTATTTTCTGGTAAAGACCAATGTGGTGAAAACTACCACGGCTTCCGTTTTCGCGGGCGTAGATAGTGGCCTCAATCACCTGATTCGCCCAATGTTCTACGATGCCTATCATCACATCACCAACATCTCCAACCCGGCTGGCAAACCACGTATTTACAACGTGGTTGGCTACATCTGTGAAACGGATACCTTCGGGGTAAACCGTCGTCTGACCGAAGTTCGGGAGGGAGATATCCTGGCGATGGCCAATGCCGGGGCCTACAGTTTTATGATGGCCAGCAACTACAACAGCAGGTTCCGGCCGGCGGAAGTGTTGGTGCTGGATGGAGAAGCTCATCTTATTCGTCGGCGGGAAACGATGGAGGATTTGCTGGGGACGCAGGTAGAGTTGGCTGCGCTAAAAGCTGGTGAATTGGTGTAAAACCTTGAAATGAAATTTTTCTTCCCCCTCTTCTTACTCCCTTTTCTTTGCGTAAAATGCTGTCCTTGGGATGACTGCGAGGGAGCTGACTTTCTCTGCGATGAATTCTTGCCGGTGCTGCCACAACTCGTAACGGCTATTCCTTACCAGGATGGAGAAACGTTGCGGTTTCGCTTTGAGGACGATCCGGAAATTTTCAGCGTAGCCGCCTTTAGGAATGAAGGGCTAATTGGTAGTCAACAATGCCAGGATGAAATTTTTACGGTACTACAGGCTACAGACTCCAGTCGTCCTTTTCGGATAACTATCTCGACGGATACGAATGGCGAAAGCTTGTTGAATTTTGTCTTTTCTTTTGATCCGCCTAATCAGGAGAGTCTGGAATTTTATCGACTTGAATTTAATGAGCTGGGAGTCTCTGGTGTTATGCCTCCCCTTGAGCTGCGCGTGGTTACCGATACAGTTTTGGCTGGAGTCGATTATCAGGATGTAGGTATTATTAGCGTGCCTGAAGCGACCGAGCCCGGAAAAATCAGCGCATTCTATTACAACGAAGCCGGTGGTTTGCTGCGGGTAGAACGAATTGGAGCTCCCTCCTTTTTTCGCATTAATTAACGTTATCATGCAGGTACACAAACTATATCGCTATCCCGTTAAGTCCCTCGGTGGGCAGTCGGTTACGGAATTAAAACCTGAAATCCGCGGCTTTCAGGACGACCGTCGCTGGATGTTCATTGAAGAGAACGGCCAGTTCATTTCACGACGAAACGTGCCAGCCATGTGTGAACACGCTGCTGAAGTGCATGGGGACGAATTAAGGTTTGTCCGAGTTGCTGATGGTTCCATTTTGGGCGCGGTCGCAGGTGCAAGGGAAGGTGAAAGAAGCATTGACGTCACGGTTTGGGATGATACCCTGACGGCTACCTTGATTGAGGACGAAGGTATTCCTGCCATTGCGGAAGGCTTGGGTATTCCCGGTGCCCGCCTGGTTTATATGGGCCCTGACAACCGTCGTCCCGTAGATCCTCGCTTTGCTAAAACCGGCGAAGAAGTCTCTTTTGCTGATGGCTTTCCCTATCTCGTTACCGGCACCGCTAGCCTGAATGACCTAAGCAGTCGGGTGGGGGAGTCGCTGGATGAGCTCAGGTTCAGGCCTAATATCATCGTCGATACCAATACCCCGTTTGAAGAAGACAACTGGACAGCCTTGTCCGTCGGAAGCCACCAGTTTCGCCTACCCAAACCCTGTGCTCGTTGCATTATGATTACGCAAGAACCTGAAACCGGCGATAGAAATCTAAGGGTATTAGCCGAGCTTTCCGCTTACCGAAAAGTAGGTCGTAAGGTGATGTTCGGGATGAACGCCTGCTGGGAAGGAGGAGACAGCACCGTCTCCGTTGGAGACAGTGTAATTGTTAGTCTTTAGGCCGTTTGACAACTCGACACCTTGACAACTCGATAACTCGACAACTCGAGAACCCCGACAACTTGACTAATAGCGGAACGCCTTAACCGTATCCACAAACGCCCGAACCCCCTCCAGCGGCGTGTCCGGGTAAACCCCGTGGCCAAGGTTGACGATGTGCTTGCCACCGAAGTTTTTGATCATGGCGTTGGTTGCCGTGATGATCTCATCGTGCGGCGCATATAACTGAACCGGGTCAAGATTGCCTTGGAGTACCTTTCCTTGCACCTGCGCCCGCGCCTGAACCGGATCTGCGATCCAATCCAACTGAACTACATCACAAGCAAGTTGACCAATTTGAGGTAAGGCATGGCGAGCATCCTTCGCAAAAACAGTTACCGGTACCTTACCGCCCAGTTCTTCAATAATCAACTTGAGATAAGGGAGGCTAAATTCCTGATAATGAGCTGGAGGCAATACACCAGCCCAGCTATCAAATAACTGAATAAGGTCAGCGCCATGATGGACCTTGCCCTTCAGGTAAGCGGCAGTGGCTACAGCAATTTGTTCCAACAGCGCGTGGCTGAGGGCCGGGTCTTT
>JBGCFZ010000415.1:0-12221 GCA_045110355.1 Lewinella sp.
AACGCAACTGATGATGCTAATGAACTGCTTGAGAGAGTGCAAAGTATGCGTCGTGAGCTTTCACCTACAGTGAAAAAATTCGGTGCTACGGAGATTATCGCTGGAGCTACTCTTGTGTACATCATCTGGGACAAACTCACAGACAAGTACAACTGCACAAAAGCGTATCGCTTCTACACCGCTACATACTGGCGAAGCCTGGACGAAATCAGAGAGAACAAGCTCCAGGAAATTCCTTGGCAGACTGTCGTTGGATCTGGTACTTGTGCAGAGCAAATCGAGAAGATAAAAGCAAAAGAGCTTAAGAAAGCTCTACAAGAACTTGAGGATCTTTCCAAGGACTCGAAAACCTATTAATTAACCAAAGGGGGAGCAGTACTGCTCCCCCTTACTATTTTATCATGATCGGATCTCATAACTAATACTATGTCACGATCAACTCAGAAAAGTCCGTTACTCAAATACACGAAAAGCTCTGAAAAATACTATAAGAGGTATTCTAATCGGCACTTCCGCAGAATCATCAAAAACAGAGTCATGCAGGGCATTTTCCCGCTACCAAATCCTAGTAAGATTGACAGAGAATTTGATCCAAAAGGTTTTCTTTTCTGGACAGTTTGACGGTATAGTGTTTCACCAAAAGACCTCGAAGGGGCGGCCACTCGGCTGCCCCTTCGCTATTTCTTGGCAGTCTAACCTTGTATATCGGCTAAGTCAACGCAAGTTGGCCCATCAAGAAATCCCCCTCCCCTTTTCCACCTCCAGGGCTTCGCAGACCTACTGCTCCTACAGGAAACGAAAGCCCTGATCGCTACGATGGAGGCCCCGCCACCGGCTTGCGGGTGCGCAAAACAGCTTGAGCCACCGGAATTACCACAGTTACAAACGCTGACTATCCTTGTAAATCCTCTTATCTTAGGCCGCTCAAAACCAAAGATCATGCCCAGGTTCCTAATCCGCTTCGTTCTACCCATCCTAGCCGTAGCCACCCTAATCTACGCCTGCACCCCCGCTCCCGAGATCATCAATAAGTATGACGCCAAGATGATCAGCATCAATGCGGAAGGCGCCGTGAAGGATGCCGCCAAAATCCGCAAGGAAGCCAACGTAGAGTTGGCGGATGATTTTGAGCTTGACATTTGGGCCGCCGATTCCCTGATTCAAGACCCGATCGCCATCAGTGTTGCACCGGATGGCCGCATCTTTTATACCCAGGCGACCCGACAAACCTCCTCGGAATTCGACATCCGTGGCCATCACGACTGGATGACCGCTTCCCTGTCTTTCGAAACGGTGGAAGACCGGCGCGAGTTCCTGCGCAAGACCTTCTCTGCCGACAGCGAGCAATCCGAAGCGCACCTCAAAGACCTGAACGAGGACGGTGTACTGGACTGGAAGGACCTCACGGTAGAAAAGGAGAATGTCTGGTTCGTTACCGACCAAAACTCGGACGGCGTCGCCGATCAATCACAGCGGTACCTCGCTGATTTCGGAGAAGAAATTACCGACGTGGCCAACGGCATCGAATACCACAATGGCGAGGTATACATCGCCGTCGGCCCTGATTTATGGCGAACCAAAGACCAGAACAAGGACGGGATCGCCGACGAAACCGAATCGCTCAGCCACGGCTACGCCGTGCACGTAGGCTTTAGCGGCCACGGCATGTCGGGCGTAAAAGTAGGCCCACAGGGCCGCATCTGGTGGGGCATCGGCGACATTGGCATGAACGTTGTCGACAAAGAAGGCAAGCACTGGAAATATCCCAACCGGGGCGTAGTTGTGCGCTCGGAACGCGATGGCTCCAACTTCGAGGTTTTTGCCATGGGCGTGCGCAACACCCACGAATTCACCTTCGACAAGTATGGCAACCTCATCTCCGTAGACAACGACGGCGACCACGCCGGAGAACGAGAAAGGCTGGTGTATTTACTGGACGGCTCCGACACCGGCTGGCGCATCAACTGGCAATTCGGTAAGTACACCGACCCGACAAACAACGGCTACAAAGTATGGATGGATGAGGGAATGAACCTGCCCCGGCACGACGAACAGGCGGCCTACTTTCTCCCGGCCATACAAAACTTCGTCAACGGCCCCACGGGCATGGTGTACAACCCCGGCACGGCGCTGAGCCCTAAATATTACGACCACTTTTTCATTTCCGAATTCCGGGGGTCGCCCAATAATTCCCCCATTCACGCCTTTACCCTCAAGCCGGACGGGGCGGGTTTTGCCCTCAATAAAAGTGAGGAAGTCGTCAAGGGTCTACTCCCCACCGGCCTTGATTTCGGGCCAGATGGAGCGCTGTATTTCGGCGACTGGATCAACGGTTGGAACACCAAGGATGAGGGTCGGATATGGAAGCTGGACATGGGCGCGGCCGCAGGTGCAGACATGGAATTAAGGAGCAAGGTGCAGGAGCTGTTGGCCGCTGAATTCGACAAAATGCCTACGGGGGAAGTCATGAATTTATTGGGCCATCAGGACCAACGCCTTCGCCAGAAGGCGCAGTTTTTGTTCGTGGACATGGGAGACAGAATTGGGCTTAAAAGCCTCAGAGACGTAGCCAACAGTCCTGACGCCAACCAGCTCGCCCGCATTCACGCGCTGTGGGGCATCTCCCAGTTGATCCGTCAGGGCGTTGCCGAGAGCAGCGAGCTGGAGCCTTTCCTGCTGGATACCGACGAAGAAATCATCGCCCAGGCGGCAAAATTAATCGGTGATGTTCGGCATGCTGGCGCAGATGCTACCCTGATTGGCTTGCTGGGCCACCCATCTATCCGGGTACGTTTCTTTGCCATGGAGGCGCTTGGTCGTAAAGAGGTTAAAGTTGCCGTTCGCCCCATCGTAAATATGCTTCGTGAAGACGACGGTAAAGACACGTGGCTCCGCCACGGCGGCATGATCGCCCTGGGCCGCATCGGCGATGCCGATGCCATGGCGGAGCTGGCGGCTGATCCTTCCAGGACCGTTCGCCTCGTCGCCGTAGTTGCCCTGCGCCGAATGGAATCCCCGGCCATTAAATCCTTTCTGTTCGACGAAGATGAATACGTCGTCGCCGAAGCTGCACGGGCCATTACGGATGATTATCAGATTTCCGGCGCGATGTCTCCCCTGGCCCAAATTCTGAACACCAAACCCTGGACGAACGAGCCACTAATTCGCCGCATCATCAACGCCAATCTGAACGTAGGCAACAACCGTACGGTCGATAACCTGGTCACGTACCTAAACAATGCTGCTAACCCTGAGGACATGCGTTCCGAGGCGCTGGCGACCCTGGCCCACTGGGCCAAACCGTCCATGTTTGACCGCGTCGACGGCCGCTACCGCGGCCAGCGTAATAAAAGCGATGACTACGTCAGGGAGAAACTGGGGGCCGTCATCCCGGCCCTTATCGCCAAAGGCACCGGAGCAATGCGCACCACCGCCATTCAGGCCGTTGCCTCCCTTAAACTGGAGGCCGTATCGGATCAACTGGCCCTTCTCCTGAAAGGCGATGGAGACCCAGCCATCCGTGCTGCGGCCCTTACCTCGCTCGATAAGCTGGGCGCCCCCGGCCTGGAAACCTACCTCCGCACTGCCCTGAACGACCGGGACAACTCCGTTCGCTCCCGTGCACTCTCCCTCCTGCCCGAATCTTCCGTTGATCCGGCGGAAGCGACCAAGCTCTACGCCGACATCATCAAGACTGGTTCTACCCGGGAAGCCCAGGCGGCGCTCACTGGCCTGGGCGCACTAAAATCTCCCAACGCCGATATTTTATTAACCAGTTTGCTGGATCAATTATCAACGGGTAAGTTGCCCGCCCCCATCCGCCTCGACCTGATCGAAGCCATAGAAACGCGGGAAAACGCGTCGCTCACTTCTGCATTGGAAGCCTACGAGCAAGAGTTGATGGCAACGGATGACCTTGGTTTGTTCAGCACAGCTTTGGATGGAGGCAATAAAGGTGCCGGACGTGGTGTCTTTTACTGGAATTCGGCCGCGCAGTGCACCCGCTGCCACGCCATTTTCGAATACGGCGGCAACGTCGGGCCTAACCTCGCTGGTGTAGGGGAACGCCTTTCACCAAGGGAGATCCTTACCTCCATCATCCGGCCCAGCGCCGCGCTGGCGCTCGGCCACGAGACGGTAATTGTGACCCTCAACGACGAATCCGTATTCTCTGGTATTGTGATGGAGCGTACCACGGAAAGCCTTAAACTGAAAGTCGGTAAAACCGAAATTCGTACTGTTGCCCAGGCAGATATTGCTGAAGAAGAAACGGTTCCTTCCAGCATGCCTTCTGCCGAGGATGCATTGAGCCGACGGGAGATTCGTGACTTGGTGGCGTTTTTGGTTAGTCAGAAGGGGCATGAATCGAAGTAAATAAGAGATTGGGCGGAGTGCCTTCAGACGCGATTACCACTGATGCATTATTCAGAAGTTTCGTAAATCAAGCATTGGCCCGTAGTGGCGGGCTTGCCTCAGCTACTAGAAGCAGGGTGGAGTCCACCGTTCGCTAAGCGAACGAATAAAAGCGTTTTCAGGTTGCCAATACGGGCGGGGCCAAGCCCCGTCCGTACGGAATAAATCAGGTTAATTGGAGTTTTCCCTCTTTAGTGCCCAAGCGCACTTTACCTTTGGGCCATGCAAAAAGGCACCGTCACCAAATCTACTGGCAGCTGGTACAATGTTCGGCTCGATGAGGAGAGCCCGGAAGGCATCCTCAACCTACGCTGTCGCGTAGCTGGCCGCTTCCGCCTGGACGATAAGCAACTGACCAATCCGATCGCCGTGGGGGATCGGGTATCCGTGGTTATCGAAGGTACGGGAGACGAAGAGACGGGGGCCATTCGTAAAATCGATGATCGGGACAATTACGTCGTGCGCCAAAGCCCCCGCAAGAAACACGAACTACACCTGCTGGCAAGTAACATCGACCAAGCTGTTCTGATTGTCACCTTACTCTACCCCGACGTCAAGCTTGGTTTCATCGATCGCTTCTTGCTGATGACGGAACCTTTCGGGATTCCCACCACCATTGTCTTCAATAAATCGGACTTGCTGGACGAAGACGATATGGACACTTATGCCGCAATTGCTTCCATTTACGAGGACATTGGTTACCAGGTTTTGCTGGTATCCGCTGAAGAAGGAACCAACATAGACCAGTTTCGTGAGTTGCTCCGGGATAAGCGCAGCTTACTGAGCGGACAATCAGGCGTAGGGAAATCGACACTGGTTAACGCCATTGCTCCGGAATTGGACTTGCGCACTGGTGAAATATCCGATTACACCGGCAAGGGCACGCACACAACGACATTTGCCGAACTGTTCCAGCTCCCTTTCGGAGGTGAAATCATTGATCCCCCAGGCATCAAAAACTTATCGTTCAACTACCTGAAGCCGATCGACATTGCCTACTACTATCGGGAAATTTTTGCCCTGAGCCCAGAGTGCAAGTTCGGTGGAACCTGCCTGCACAAATCAGAACCCGGCTGCGCCGTAATTGCTTCTGTTGAAGCCGAAGACGACCGGGTGACGGATCTCCGCTACCACTCTTATCTCACTTTACTGGAGGAGACAGAGGGGCAGAATTATTGGGAACGGAAGAAGGTATAGAAGTTGCTGCAATAAAAAAGGACCAGACGAACACCTAATTATTAGGTGAGCGCCTGGTCCAAAAACCATAAAAGGAGAATAGACCCAAACCGTTTAAGGCTTGGGGTACAGTTGACTTGAGATTGATAACGTTTTAGGCCCTCAGCGCCGCGTTATTTCCCAAGCCACCTCGTAATGGGTATAAGCTGTTTTCTAAGATTGCCTATTGGCCCTGACCAAGGGAAAAGCCTTTCTCACCGTCAAACTCATACAGGTTCTCCGTTTTGATGACGTCAATTTTGGCCCCAATGGCCCGGGTGAGCAACTCGGGGATGTAGCTTTTAGGTACTGTTTTATCATTGGTCACCTCATAACGGCAGCGCCAATGATCGGTACAGAACGTTTCATCGAAGCCGTTGGGCCAGACCTTTACCCCCCGGTTTGTAATCATCGTCAACTCGATACCATTGTTGAGTTTCTGCAATGATTCCGCCAGGTCGTTAACCTCTAGCCCTTTCCAGTCGACAAACATATCCACCCCTTTAAGTACCTTATTGGTGGCCTTCTTACGGGTGTAGGTAGGGATTAATAACTGTACATCTTTTTCATAGTCCGCCACGGGAATAATGGAAGGTTGCTTACCGATCCGCTCAATTACGGCCAGCGCAAACTCTTTCGTACCGACTAATTGCTGACTGATGCCTTCTTTATAGATGTCTGCAGTGTGGACACCTTCTTCAATCGTACAAGCCCAGGCATTTTTCACTACTTCAGCTATGTCCTGTTGGCCGATGTGGCTAAGCATCATCACGGCCGCACGGATCAAGCCGGAAGGATTAGCAACGTTTTGGCCAGCGATGGGAGGTGCAGAACCGTGGATGGCTTCGAACATGGCACACTTCTGGCCAATATTCGCAGAACCAGCTAAACCAACTGAGCCCGTAATCTGAGCAGCAATATCGGAGATCACATCACCGTACAGGTTAGAGGTAACGATTACGTCAAACATCTCCGGCGTATCGGCCAGGCGAGCGGCTCCTATATCAATGATCCAGTTATCGGTTTCAATTTCAGGGTACTCCGCAGCGATTTCTTTGAAGATCTTATGAAACAGACCGTCGGTAAGTTTCATGATGTTATCCTTCACAAAGCAGCTTACCTTTTTACGCTTGTACAACTTTGCGTATTCAAAAGCATAGCGGATAATTTTTTCACAGCCGGGGCGAGAGATCAGTTTGAGGCACTGCACCACCTCATCGGTCTGTCGATGCTCGATACCTGCATAAAGGTCTTCCTCGTTTTCCCGAATGATGACGACATCCATTTCCGGATGCTTCGTCGCAACAAAGGGGTGAAAACTCTTACAGGGGCGAATGTTTGCGTACAGGCCAAGCGTTTTCCGCATGGTCACGTTCAAGCTCTTGTATCCACCACCTTGAGGGGTGGTGATGGGGGCCTTCAGGAACACCTTATTGCCGATGATCTTTTCCCAGGCTTTTTTATCAATCCCACTAGTATTTCCGGTCAAATAGAGTTTTTCTCCAATGTTGATCTCGTCCCATTCGATGCGAGCATTGGCGGCTTTCAGGATTTGCAGGGTGGCATCCATTATTTCGGGGCCGATTCCGTCTCCTTTGGCTATTGTAATTCTTTGCATGGTTAAACTTGGTTAGGATTGCTCGCGAAGTACGAAAGCAGTTTGGGTAAGATTATCGGCTTCCTGGCATATTATCAGGAATCCGAATGGGGTATTATTTTTTGGGGCTTGCGCTCGTTTTGAAAAACACCAGTGCAAGAATGATGAACGAGCTCACCAGGAGTTCATTAAAGAACAGTTTATCGTTAAAAATTGAGAACTCAAGTAGGACCACAATACCTACGAGGACTAAAGGCAGCATTGCTTTCTGTACCAGAGTCGCCATTACTTCCCGAACCTCCGCCGGGAGCACAAATACAGATGATGGTCTGGTCGATTTATTGTTGGTTCTACCGAACCCTTTGCTGGTGATGGAAGACATGGTATTTCTGTTTTACAGGAGCAAATCTAGTACCCCGGAACATAAATTGACATTTATACTTTTTATGAAAAGCATAAGTAAAGATTATACAAATAATCTCTCTTCAACCATAAACTACAGTTAAAAACCCTGACAATCAGCGTACTACACCCACCCTGAATATGATTAGTTCTTGAGAAGATTCAGGGTTGTTCGAATTTCCGGACATCATAAAAAGCCATTTCCACCTCAAAACAAGGATACAGTAATTAGGTACTATCTCCCTGCCAGATGCCTTTCTCCGGTTTTCACCACTTCCATTAGATGTAAAACAGGCCGTTTTTTTGCTCAAAAGAGACCGGCAGATCAGCGTTACCTAAATCCATAAGCTACTATTCCCAGGCCTACTGCGATTCCGATGGAGACCACTAGTAGTCCACGCCAGTGCCAGATGTGTTTAAGCCCCTGAATACGTCGATAGGCCAAAGCAAAAACTATGCTCAAAGCCACCAGAATATGCCCGGATGAAAAGCCCGTTAGCACACCAAAAGTCAGGGTGGTTAGTGCAACCAGGTTCAACCACCAGAGCGCATCTGTCTCAGGCAGAAGGTATAAGAAGAGCAATAGCAGATTTATCATTATCAGCAAAAGAAAAGTCGCTGTCCCAGTATCAGGCGACAATTGAATTAACCATTGACCACTATTCTCCCCCAGCAATGTCCCATTGAAGGCTTCCGAGGCAGAAAGCCCCACCATCACCACCAAAGTGATCTCTGTCATGAAAAATAGCAACCGATATTTCATGGGGATAAGATAGGACTGCTCTGGCTAATGGACCAACGCCAAAAGCGCTAATAGACCAATATCGCCTTACTTGCGTAGTAAAGCTTGCGCTTACGGGTACAAAACGAAGTACATCACCTTGCTCCCTGTTTCTTTTTTGCACCTGCGGCCCCGCCCTGATGCGACAAAGTCCTTAAGCCTCCTTATTCCATTATTCTCCGTTCCAGAGCATCTGACCGCAGTCCACTTTGAGCACTACCACCTCGAGCGTGAAGCTGACGGGCGCGCCCCCCCCCCCGCAGGATCAGTAACCAGCGTGAGGGTAACGTTTCCGGAGCGGCCATCCATTCGACCGGGCAAGTAGCCTATTGCATCAGAATAGCGTGCCCCTCGAAGAAATACGCCGCTGAACAAGCTATTCGATTGATATTTTTCGACTAAAAAAGCCAGAACAATACACTACTACAGCCCCCCAGGAGAGTAACCTACTAAAAACCAACAACTTGCAACTTAACCTCTCGTTTAACTGCGCCTAGCCTACGGTCCACTCCGCGCCTTCTTTACCATCTTTCACCACGATGCCGGCGTCGTTGAGGGCATCCCGGAGTTTATCGGACATTCCCCAGTTCTTCTCTGCGCGGGCTTGCGCCCGCAAGTCCAAAACGAGGTCCATTACCTTGCTCAGCGTTTCTCCGCTTGCACCTGCGGCCTCGCCCTCGTCGCGCAAACCGAAAACATCAAACAGGAGGGTACTAAGGCCTTGCTTAAATTCCGCCAGCGTTTCCTTGCTCACTTCCTTCAGGCTCAGTTGCCCCCCCTTCAGGGCGTTGATGCGCGATACCAATTCGAACACCCTGGCCAGGGCCTTAGGGGTATTAAAATCGTCGTCCATCTCTGCATAAGCAGCCGCCAGCCCCTCGGTCAATTCCTTCCCAACGGTCCCATTCTGCGCGCCACCGAGGCCTTCCAAACCTTGCAGGTTCGACCAGGCTTCCATCAACCGTGTGTAACCTTTCTTACCGGCCTGCAGGGCGTCATCCGTCAGGTCCATCTGGCTGCGGTAGTGCGTTTGCAGCATAAAAAACCGAAGGTTCATGGGGCTGAAGCTGTCCGTTACGTGGGGGCTGTCGCCAGTAAAAAGTTGCTGCGGCGTGATCGTATTACCATCCGATTTGGACATTTTCCGACCGTTCATCAACAGCATATTCGTATGCAGCCACGCCCGTGCGCCGCCACAACCGCAGCTGCCCGCATTCTGGGCAATTTCGTTTTCGTGGTGCGGAAATTTCAGGTCGTTTCCGCCGCCATGGATGTCAAATTCTTCGCCGAGGTACTTCGTGCTCATCGCCGAGCATTCCAGGTGCCAGCCGGGAAAACCTTCTCCCCAGGGGCTGTTCCAACGCAGGATGTGATCTTCGGTAGCCTTCATCCAGATGGCGAAATCGGAAGGGCTTTTTTTGTCACCCTGTGCCTTCAGTTCCCGACTTTCCGCCATCAGCTCGTCGATCTTACGGCCAGAAAGCATACCGTACGAATCCCCGTGTTTTTCGTTGTAAGCGGCTACGTCGAAGTAGACCGAACCGTTCGCTTCGTACGCCAGGCCATTCGCCAAAATCTGTTGCACCATTTCGATCTGCTCGATGATGTGCCCCGTTGCGCGTGGCTCAATATTAGGCGGCAGGTTGTTGAATTCACGCATCATATCGTGAAAGCCAACCGTATATTTCTGGGCCACTTCCATGGGCTCCAATTTAGCGATGCGGGCCCCCTTGCTCATCTTGTCTTCGCCCGAATCAGTCAGGTGACCAACGTCGGTGATGTTACGAACATAGCGAACTTTGTAGCCCTTGTGCATCAGGTACCGGTAGATGATGTCGAAGCTCGTAAACGTCCGCACATTCCCCAGGTGCACGTCGCTGTACACCGTCGGGCCACAGACATAGAGGCCAACGTGACCTTCGTGAATGGGGGTAAAGACTTCCTTCTGGCGGGTGAGGCTGTTGTAGAACGAAAGGGGGTTGGACATCTTGAGAATTCTGTTTAACGGTACTGCTGGTTGCAGCGATGGGGGCGCAAATTTACGGCTTTTGATGTAAGGTTATGAATTGTTGAAAAGTTGCTGGCAAAATGGCAAGAAAGTAGCCTTTCCCCAAAGGGAAACACTCTCAAGATTGATCAGGAAGATCCCAGGCGGGTATACGCCTGATGTTTACTATCAGGAGTACAAAAACCATTACTACCCAATAGATGGGGAAAACCAGGTAAACGTAAAGTAGTTCGAACGGATCCATTGCCTGGTCATTGATGGCAACGTTCCCCGATACTTCCCTTCCTGAAGACATTAGTGGCAACACGAAACCTACATCGCCAGCTTGTCCCCGTAAATAAGGTATTCTGCGCTGTTCCGCTTCTTGCTAACCTTTATCTGAGGGCTTATCTCTATTTTGATCGGCATGGTAGCAGATGATGGGGGAAAGATTGCCGAAAGGAGTACTGATGACCGGGATGGTACCATCTCCCGGAACGGAAGGCTCCACGCCCATCACGGGGATGTTCTTAAAATAGGTATTCAACAGGGTGCCATCCGGGCCAAAGGTAAGGACCTTGTTTTCCAGAAAGGGTTGCCCACTTTCCACCATTTCGGGCAGGAAGACCGCCGTGGGGTAGAAGAGATAGACGTTGTTGTCTGCCGCAATTTTTGCGGCCCTTACGATAGCGGCAGCTTCATCAGCCTTGGATGTCAGGATGGTTGCCTCACTCCAGGTAACCACCCGGGCACCTGCCTGGGCGGCCTTTTCTGTAGCCACAGCGTAGGCACCGACCAAAGAATTCGTCACCGCTGCAACCGGAGCGTACTGTGCTGCCTAAGGCGCTTTCAGATAGGCTAGGAAACCTACATTGATTTTAGCGACTGTTTCGCTGGTGGGACCAGGGCAATCGTACTTCCTACGGCAAAAAAGACAAGCATCTGTGGAATAGGCAGCGGAATCACCCCTAGCTGACTTACAATCAGCGCCGGCAACAACGTCAGGTAAGCCCCAAGCCACCAGCGCCAACTGCTGTGACGAAGCAAGAGCAGAAGGACGGGATAGTGGATCCATACGCCAATAGCATGGAACCATTTAGGAGAAAACAATAAACTAGTCAGGGTGGCAAAGACCAATAAACCAATACGTTGGGAGGTAGTAAGTTTCATCGTGTGGATATTTAAGAAGGAATGAATAACTATTACCTCCCAAAAGTGCGCCCCTCACGATGACGAATCGACCGACTACATTAAGTCAAACCTTTTTTCATCAAAAAAATCAGTTTGACTTTACCCGTCAAACTCGAACTTAAGCATAAAACATTGATTACAAGTCAATTACCACTACCCTTTCTTTTCCAGGCTGAAGGTGTCATGCCCGTTCGTTTTCGAAATTCAGTATTAAACGAAGACTTACTCTGAAACCCCGATGAATACATCACCTCCAGAATCGTCTGTTTTGCCTCCCTGGGCTCAGCTAATAAGTTACAAGCATAATCGATTCGGTATTCATTGACCAGTTCAAAGAAATTCTTCCCTAGCCCGCCGTTTATGCTTTGACTTAGCTCCCGCTCCGGGATTGAGCACACGGTTACATCACTATCGCATCCGTTCCAGGGTGATTTCTTCCACAGTACCTTTTTCACCTCCAGCTTTCAAGCCATGTTTTGCCAGGCTTTTCAACAGCGCCTTTGTGGAGGAAACATCCAGGATGAAATTGTATTTTTTTCGGTTTCTACCTTCATACTTCCAGCGGTCTGGGGAGTACTTATTCAGGAGCTTAGCCAGGCCAGCCAGGTCGTATTTCCTGACTTCGAAATTGTGCA
>JBGCFZ010000416.1:0-25303 GCA_045110355.1 Lewinella sp.
CCCACCGCACTCAGAAATATGAATAGTAGATAAATGCCAAGGGATACACTCATGGCTACCAGCGGGTTCCGGTTAAAGAAAAGAGCGGAACTAATGTATACGACAAACAGAACAAGCCCTTCGACCAGTATATCTGCTAGTGAAGCATCGTAAGGGTTGAAATAGCTCCCCGCCAGAATACCTACTACCGACAGACCTGCCATTACCCATAGGATCAAGCGCCCGCGTTTTAATTGTTTAAGGTGAGCATTGAGTTCAATCTTAGCATCATTGATGCGCGTAATGGTTTTACTGTCCCAATCGGGGGTACTACTGCCCAAGAGACTTTCGTCGAGTAAATCGTCATGCATGTTAAATAGGGTGTGCGTGGAAGGAAGACCTCAAGATAGTATCTTTCGTTAACGATTTGCAAACTCGATGCCGGAGGTCTGCACTTCCACCGTTTTCTGCATCTTCTGCTAAAACCCACCTACCATGACTAATCCTATCCTTAAATTTTTTCTCGTCTCCGCCTTGTTCATTGCCTTATTCTCAGGCTGTGGAGTGAGCGATAGAGGGGGAGATTACAGCCCTTCGTTATCGTCGGAGGCAGACGGTGCCGTAACGATAACGGCTCCTTCCGCTCCCGGCGGCAACGGACCGTCCTCCGGCCTCATCACTGCAGGAGAGTGGAACGACTTGGCCAACTGGCAATTCTGGATGAACCTGCAGCAAAACCAAACTTACGCTACTGATCTGAATAGGTGGGGGTTCGAGTTTGCTAGCCGCGTCAGTGTCCGGGTGGCCAGCCCAGGCAATAGCCCAAAACACGATGCCGTAGTTAAGCTTTTCTACGGCAGTAAATTATTGTATACTGCTCATACCGATCAGGATGGAATGGCCGAATTATTCACGGACCTGTACGGCGATGAACTGCCGCAGCAATTCGATGCTGATGACCTGCTCCTCCAAATTGATGGCGTTCGTCATCAAGGAACCGTGAAACTCATGTCTGAAGGGATCAATTACTGTTCTACCGATGCCAATCGGCAATTCTCCCGGACGGAATTAGCCTTCCTGGTAGATGCCACCGGCTCTATGGGCGATGAACTTAACTTCCTGAAAGAAGACCTCCGCAACGTCATCCAACGAATCGAGACTGCAAATGGAAACCTTGACGTGGCCACGGCAACCGTTTTCTACCGAGATGAAGGTGACGACTACGTAACCCGGCACTCCAATTTTACGCAGGACATTTCTGAAACGATTGACTTTATCGGCAGACAGTCGGCAAATGGTGGAGGTGATTTCCCCGAAGCCGTTCAGTCTGCTCTGCGGGTAGCGGTGAATGACTTGCAATGGTCTTCCAATGCGCGTACCCGTATTGCTTTTCTCCTCCTTGACGCCCCACCGCACGAAGACCGCCAGGTGATGGATGAATACCGTGCCTTGGTGAAATCAGCAGCAGCGAAGGGAATCCGTATTGTACCCGTTACCGCCAGTGGCATCGACAAGGCGACAGAATTTCTGATGCGCCAAACCGCCATCGCGACCAACGGGACCTACGTCTTCATTACCAATGACAGTGGTATCGGCAACGATCACATCGAAGCGACTGTCGGGGATTATGAGGTGGAGTACCTCAACGACCTGTTGGTTCGGCTGGTGGGGGAGTACACTGAGTGAGTGAATTAGAGAATGGGTGAATACCCCAGCGCTGGCTACTGCCCTTTTCTTCCTTTATTCTCCCATTCAATTATTCACTAATAAGCCCGCTCCGAACTCCCCTCCATATAATTGACAAAGGCTTTATTCACCACCCGGAATCCGCCCGGAGTAGGGTAATTGCCGCTGAAATACCAGTCGCCGTTATTGTTCGGGCAACTCAGTCGGAGGTCTTCGATGGTTTGGTAAATAACGTCAACGCTCGGCTTGGTCCCCTTTGGAGTGATGATGGTGGCAATCATATCGCTGACCTCTTCGTACTTGAACTGCTCGTACAGCTCCTGTACCACATTCTGCTGCTTGGCGTCAGGCTTTTTGAGCTCTTCCAGGGCTTTTTTATACACCTGTTTCATCAGCTTCTGTTTGCCTTTTTTGGCAAGCAGTGCTTCCATGGCCTTGAAGGCGACGAACTCTCCCATCCGCGACATATCAATCCCGTAACAATCGGGGTACCTGATTTGCGGAGCGGAGGAAACGATGATGATGCGTTTTGGCTTTAATCGGCTGACGATCTTGATGATCGAATCCCGCATCGTCGTGCCACGAACAATGCTGTCGTCCAGCAAAACGAGGGTATCTATGTGGTTGCGTACGATGCCGTAAGTAACGTCGTAGACGTGGCTGACCATATCGTCCCGGCTGGACGTGTCGGCAATAAACGTGCGAGTTTTACCGTCCTTAACCACTATTTTTTCGTTCCTGACCTTGGTGTTCAGGATTTTTCCGATGCCATTCTTCCCTTTCTTCTGTCGCTTCTTGATTTCCTTTTTCTTCCACTGGGTCAGTTCCTGCTCCAGTCCTTCAACCATGCCCATGTAGGCAGTTTCTGCCGTGTTGGGGATATAGCTGAAAACGGTGTTGTTGAAATCGTAGTCGATGGCTTTTGTTACCGCTTTGGCCAGTCGGCGACCGAGTTCCTTCCGCTCCAGGTAAATGTCCCGGTCGGTGCCCCGGCTGAAGTAGATCCGCTCAAAAGAACAGGCGGCCCGTGGCAGCTTTTTGGTGAACGGTTCCATACTGATGTCCCCACTCTTTTTGATGATGAGGGCGTGGCCCGGCTCAACTTCCTTGATGGCTTCGATCGGGACGTTGAAGGTCGTCTGCAATGCAGGACGTTCCGATGCAACGGCCACGAACTCCTCATTTTCGAAGTAGAATGCCGGGCGGATGCCTGCGGGGTCCCGCATGATGAAAGCATCGCCATGGCCGATCATTCCGCCCATTACGTAGCCACCGTCAAATTTCTTACTGGCGCGTTTCAGTAGGCGTTGTACGTCCAGCTCATCCGCAATGATGTCGTTGATCTCGATGTTCGAATGCCCGTCCGGCTTATGCCAGGTGTGGATGCGCTGCACTTCGTCGTCGAGGAAATGACCGATTTTTTCCAGTACGGTTACGGTGTCAGATTTTTCTTTGGGGTATTGCCCAAGTTCCACCAACTCCTGGAATAACTCATTGACGTTGGTCAGGTTGAAGTTGCCCGCCACGATGAGGCAACGGGTTTTCCAGTTCGACTGCCGGAGGAAAGGGTGACAGGTTTCGATGTCATTACTTCCGTGGGTACCGTAGCGGAGGTGCCCCATCATCAGCTCTCCGGTGTAGGGGAGGTTGCTTTTCAGGTACTCGCCATCGGCGAGTTGCTCAGGGTTAAGCTCATCGAAGCGTTTGTAGACGCCCTTCCACAGTTCACCGAGGTAATCAGATTTGTTGGAGCGCTTTCGACTGATAAACTTCTTGCCCGGAGGGTGATCAAGCTTGATGGTAGCCATACCTGCGCCATCCTGGCCCCGGTTCCGCATTTTTCGCATCAGTAACTGGAGGCACTTCAGGCCGTGGAGCGGCGTTCCGTACTTTTCCTGGTAATAGTTCAGGGGTTTACGGAGGCGAATCATCGCCAGGCCGCATTCATGGTGGATTGCATCGCTCATGGAGGGGGAGTCCTTTTTGGAAGGAAAGCACAAAGGTAATGACTTAGTCAAATAGTCGGGCAGTTAAGTCGTCAAATAGTTGAGTTAATTTGAGGGAAGGTTTTTACCATTTGCAATGGCGCTAGGACGCAGTACTCTATGAGGGCAAGGTGTAATTAGTCAAACCGGTCGCCGCCATTAGCAATGGCGTTTGGAGGCAGCGCTCTATGAGGGCAAGGTGTAATTAGTCAACCGGTCGCCGCCATTAGTAATGGTGCTAGGAGGCAGCGCTCTATGAGGGCAAGGTGTAATTAGTCAACCGGTCGCCGCCATTTGCAATGGCGTTTGGAGGCAGCGCTCTATGAGGGCAAGGTGTAATTAGTCAAACCGGTCGCCGCCATTTGCAATGGCGTTTGGAGGCAGCGCTCTATGAGCGCAAGGGGCCAGTTATTACGCAACCCGATAAGGCCTAATATATTCCTCCTCAAGCCGCTCATCCCACCAATTACCGCACCAATCCAGCACGTTACTAGTAATTCCGGCCTTCTTGGGATTATTCAAGATATACCACAAGACCGAAGTAAACCTCCCAGGACGAACGTCTCGATCCCAGATCAGCGTAGCCCATACCTTACGACCCTTCTTGTTGTGAAGACGATTCAACATAGTAGAAGTGAAACGTCTATGAATTTCCATGAGTGGTTTAAGTCGGATTTCAGCATTGTCTTCTGTAGCTCGTAAAACCAGATGTACATGATTGCTCATTACGCAAATGGCATAAATGGTCAGTTTATAACGTTCGGCTAAATATATCCATGAATCAATAATGATTTTTTTGGTTTCCGGACTTTCTAGAAACATTGGCCCGTCTTTACGTTGATCAAGTAGTTCATCGTAACGGAGATAATACTGCATGGCAATATCGGTCAATTGCCTTTGATATTCTACTGCCCTTAATGATGGCGGGTGGCGTTCTTTTAGGGCGAAGTGCAGATCAAGTCCTGCTTTTGCTGAATAATAGGCTTTGCCCATTTTTTCTAACCGACCAGAAGAGATGCTACCTTTTAGAGCGTAGGTTAGATGGACTAAGGTGTTCGTTATTGGGCGATTGATCATTAGGGAGAATATTTTATGTTCGCAATGTAGCTTGTTTTAAAATAAAATACAAATTGTTTTATTGACCCTTGCGCTCATAGAGCGCTGCGTCCAAACGCCATTGCAAATGGCGTTGACCAAATGTTACCATTTACCTTCTGCAAACGCTGCACAGTAGATTACCCGTTACCGAACTAACATCATCAAAACCATTCCCTACGCATGAAAGCATTCCTGCTCCCCCTGCTCCTTACCATCTTTTGTTGCACCTGCGTCCGCGCCCAAAAAGCATTCCCTAAACCCGTCAACGATATCGTCCCCGAACGCACCAGCCTCCAACGCCCTGCGCTGACTAAGCCCCCGCTGCGGGAAGCCGACCTGCTGTGGCAAAAGCGCGTCTGGCGGGTAATCGATGTCAATGAAAAGATCAACCACTCCTTCAGTAACCCGGAACGCCCCTTCATCAGCATCCTGCTGGAGGCGGCCGAAAAGGAGGAAATTCAGCTGTACAGTACCCTGGACGATAAATTCTCCATGCCCCTGACCGAGGATCAACGGCTGTCTATTGTGGGAGGTATGGATACCATTGAGGTCATAGATATTGATGGCGATTTTGGTACGAACTACGAAATTGTGCCCCGCGTATTCAACCCC
The DNA here is from genome assembly GCA_045110355.1 of Lewinella sp. Lineage (GTDB taxonomy): Bacteria > Bacteroidota > Bacteroidia > Chitinophagales > Saprospiraceae > Neolewinella. The sequence goes on from JBGCFZ010000416.1 coordinate 5,361, forward strand.
GCCACGGTCTCCCGCTACCGCGTCCAGGAAGTTTGGTACATCGATAAAAACAGCAGCCGAATGCAGGTGAGAATACTTGGCATCGCCCCCATTGTCGATGAGGTAGATGAGATGGGGAACTTCCTGTTCGAAGAGCCACTATTCTGGGTTTATTACCCCGCGGCACGCAATATGTTGGCGCGTGAACGCGCCTGGGTCAGCGACAACGAAACGGCCGCTTCCAGCTGGGAAGACGTCTTCGAAATGCGGTATTTTGACAGCTTCGTCACCAAAGAGGGCAACGTCTATGATCGGCGCATTAAGGACTACGTCGCCGATCGCCGTAGCCAACTTATTGAAGGTAAACGGGCGGAACGGGAACGATTGGCTAAGGAGTCGGACTTGTGGAGCTATTAGGCACGAAGTGCCTAATAGACGGCCTTACGGCCTTGGTAGATTGATAGACTACTCTGCTCACTTTGTTCGTGTGGCACCAATTTTGAATGCCTGAACGAGCGCAGCGAGCAGAGCCGTCTATCAATCTACCAAGCGCGAAGCGCGTCTACCAAGTTCACGAAGCGACCGTCTACCAAGGGCGAAGCCCGTCTAATCAAGATTTCGTCCATAAAAAATGCCTCAGGTCCCGAAGGACCTGAGGCATTTTTTATGGACGAAATCTTGACTACAGCTTAACGACTTCCGCCTGAATCGGGTAATCCGCAAGGATGCGATTGGTGAAAGCCATATGACCACGGGGGACGGCGAGGTAAAGCTTGCCGTGCTTGTAATTGGCCAGACTGCTGAGCAAGCGCCATTTGGTGACTAGCTCGCGCTCGTCGTCGGACTTCATGCCGAGTTCGAAGTAGGATTTACGACCGTTTACTTCACCGGTGCAGTCGGGGATGAAGTATTCTTCGGTGTCTTTACCACGGCGGATCTTGGCGGGGGTTTCGTAACCTTCCGCGTTGGCACGGACGTTCTCGAAGCCTTTTTTCTTAACGATTTTGTCGAGCAGTAACTGAATCAGTTCCGGATCTTTTTGTTGTGCTTCGGTGAGGATGCCATTTTCCATCTGGTGTGCGTGGTTTTCTGTTTTTGCATCGCGGAACATACCGCAGCGCAGAGTTAATGTAACGATCGGGGGCCAAGGTACGTTAGCGAACGAATATATGGTGCAGAAAGGTACTCCTATAAAAACGTTTTTTGCGGAGGTATAGTTGTAGTAGAAAACCACAAGCTGACGGAGGAGGCACTCAGAAGTGGTGGTTTTGTGCTTATTACTACCCTTTTGAAAGGGGGAGAGGGGGCATTAAGCCTACTTGGCACCTTCTGAAGAGGAGCAAGTACAAGCCGTACATATTACGCAATAGCTTCTTTCCTGTATTTCGCTATTTTCAGTCGGATAAAGGGGCGCGGCCGCAGGTGCGAAGAAGGAATTTGGGAGCAAGCTAGCCGTACCTTTCCCCTATGCGAATCATCATGACCTGCTGCTTGCTTGTGGTAATTATATCCTGCAAAAAGCCAAATATTATTGAGGCGGATCGTCCTGGTATCTACTACTGGAAGACAACCTGGGAACTGAATGCGGAACGACAGGAAGCTCTGCGCGCCGCAGGCGCGCGGCAATTGTTTGTCCGCTGCTTTGACGTAGACTGGAATTTTAACCTAAGTGAGGCCCAACCCAAAGGCATGTTGCAATTGCCCGACAGCTTGGTCATAGCTGACGGCCTGACACTAAATCCGGTGGTTTACATCGTAGAGCGCGTCTTTCGGCAGGCCGTTGATCCGGATAAGCTGGCCAGGCAGATTGGGCAAACTATTGAGCGGATGTCGGTTGACTACGCAGCCCTGCGGGCTGCCAGCCGCTGGCAGATCGACTGTGACTGGACGCCAACGTCGCGTGATCGCTATTTTGCCTTTCTTCGGGCCCTGCAGCGGCAATTTCCAGATAAAGTCATCAACGTTACCATTCGTTTGCATCAGTACCGTGAGCGGGAAGATAATGGAGTGCCACCCGTCTCCGAAGGCCTACTCATGTGCTATAATATGGAACCCGTAGGCAAGGCCAAAACCCAGAACGCTATTTATCGGGAAGACCTCCTGCTGGGCTATCTCAAGGCACCATCTTACCCACTGCCCCTGGATGCAGGGCTACCGGTATTTGCGTGGGGAGCTGCTTTTCGGGACGATCTTTTCCTGGGCATCGTTCCTCCACCGGCCGCAGTGCCGGGTTTCCTGGACGCCGTTGGGGAGAATCGTTTTCTGGTGTTAAAGGACACTACCTTACCGGAAATTTTCCTCCGTCCGGGAGACGATGTCCGGTATGACGGTGCTTCGGAATACAACTTACTGAAAGCGGCAGAGCTACTGCGTGGCCGAAATGAAATCCGGGACCTTCTGCTTTTTGACTGGCAGACCGATGTTTTGGAGAAATGGCCGGTAGAAGAGGTATGGGAAGCATTTTATTAGGTAATTTGGTGGGGCTTTAGGGACCGTGATCCAAGGCTCATGGCTTCCCTATGAGTTCAACGTCAGTCGAACCGCTTCTTAATTTGTTGTCTTATCTCTACCGTTTAAATATGCGCCCACTACTATTCCTTTACTGTTGCTTCTTCCTTGGCAGCAGTCTCCATCAGCTCCAAGCTTGTGGCTACGATATTCTGGGGGAGCAGTACCGTATCGCCCTGCTGGACCCGTACCTGGCGGGAAATGAATACTCCGCCTTCTTCTATTCAACTGAACGCTTCAACAAAGTCGAGAACGCGAAAGCGGGCCGAGACCGGATCCGCAACGCCCGGTCCTGGGCAAAGGAACTCGGTAATGGCGTCTCTGCGGCGGATGTGATGGCCATTTTGTACGGTAGTACGCTTGACGATTGGTTGTTTGCTAAAAACGGCGGCGCAGCAAAGTTGGGATGGGGGAACAATCAGGCATGGCGGGCCATTAGCCAACGGCCAAAATTATTGGAATATGCTCTGTGGGCAAAGGGCTACGAGAAGCCGGATATTATTCAGCGTTATTGGGGGGAACCGGAAGAAGTAGTGGTTCCTGGGCCATATACTACAGATTTTAAGGGCCGGGCCAGGGCCGGGTATGCCCAGTCAAGAAAAGGTAGCTTCCTAGCAGATCGCTATGCCTATCAGCTACTACTCATCGCTTATTATGAGGGTAATGATGAAGCGATGGGCTATTATTTTAAAGGACATTTTCAGGGGAAGACCGGCGCACTGGCCGACTGGGCCCGCTTCCACTTCGCGGGCCAGTGGAATGAGGAAGGACGTTACGTTGTTGAAATGGCCAATGCGTTCCGGATGGTGCCGGAAAAAGCGCTGGCTGTTTATAACCGTACGGACCGGATGATTGATCCGGCGAAGTACCTGTCCGCTACCAGAAACAATATAGAACGGTCCAATTTATACGCTTTAGCAGCGCTGAAACAAAAGGGCAAAGCCCTTGATCTGTTGCGGCAAGCTTACACCCTGGACCCGACCAATCCGGTATTAGACCTACTGGTCGTGCGGGAGTTTAATAAGGTAGAAGACTGGTTGATGACTTATCGTCTGACCCACTTGGGGCCTGCCATCTCCAGCGGACAATTGCCAGAGTGGGGGGAGGATTATGAGGCCAGGAAAATGGCCATGCGTAAGGCTACTTACGTCAAGGATCGGGCTTACCTGAAGCAACTACGGACTTTCATCCACAGTTACCGGTCGGCAGGAGGGCTGCGGAACTTTGCTGAAGTGTTGCAGGCACAAGCTGCCTTGCTGGACGAGGACTACGCGATGGCTTTGAGAATGACGGATGCGATGGCTGGTAATTCACCTGGCCCGCTAGCTACTCAGGTAAAAATAATCCGGATGATGGCATTATTGCAAAGTGGGCGATTGGACCGGGAGGAAGTCAAAAACGAATTGGCTGGCTACCTGCTTGATCTGGAAGTGGAGCTTGGCCCCGTTTCGGAACAAGATGCATGGACGAATGAGGGGAACTTACTAGCCGGAGTTAACCGGGCTGCAGCTCAGGCCTTTGCGGCAGCAAGGGATACTGTCTCCGCTTACTTCCTGCACAACCGATCGTTGGACCTTCCATTGGGAGAAAACTGGAATACGCAGTACTACGACCGGATTCGGTACCTCGACCGGCCCATCAGCTCGAAAGTGATGCATGACATTATTGCGATTATAGCACAAGAAGATGCGTCAACGCCCTGGATGACTTTGTTGCAATCATCTGAATTACCGGAAGTTTACGCGCTTCATGATCTTGCCGGAACGCTGGCATTAAGGCGAAACGAACTGGGGCTTGCCCTGCATCACTTTGCGGAGGTCCCTTACAGTTGGTACCGTAATAATTACGAATTTACCCAACACCTTACCACGTCGCCACTCAACGACATGTGGCTTGGCAACCCAAGTAGAATCGCCTTTACCCGTAAAGTTGATGTGGTCCGTCAACTCATACAGCTTGAAAAAGTAAGCAGGACTGGCGGCGAAGCGGGTGCGGCGGCTTGCCTGGCTTTAGGCAAAGCGTGGTATAATATGAGTCATTTCGGCCCAGCCTGGATGATGCTCAAGTACGGTAAGCATAGCTACGAGCCATCTGAATCAATGCCCTGGCCAATGGGCCGCAGCCATGCGGCGGTGCCGCATTCGCCAGCCGATTATCGCTTGATCCACGAAGCCTCCAGGGCGAAGGAATTTTTTAACTGTGCAACCGCGACAACGAATGATCCGGAAGTGTTGGCTGAGATTGACCTGAGCAAACGGATCATCGATATGGGCATCCAGGAAAGCCAAAGAGAATGGTATTACCTATCAGACAAAAGTTGGGACGAAAGGCAGGCGGAGTACGACCGTCAGTATCAGGACCTCATGCTTCCCTTCGTCCGAAATCATCGTAATACGGCGCTTTTTCAAGCGGCGGTAATGCAGTGTTCTTCGTTGGCTGATTTAGGTAGGTGATTGTACCGTTTGAATGAGTGCCCTCAGGAAAGGGGACTGTTTTTTACCTTTCTTTGCACCTGCGTTCGCGCCAAATTTGGCAGCGCATCAGCGCAACACTTCTTTTATTCTCGTCTCTAAGATGACTTCTTCTATGCGGTATTTCTTATTTCTTACACTATTCGTATTGAGTGCTTGTGCGGGCGATACCGTTGAAACTTCAACAGAGGTGCCGACGACTGATTCACCGTCCAGCGAAAGACCGGTTCAGACCACAGCGCCATCTGCCCCCCTGCGTGCCGGCGAAATTTTGGCTTTTCCCTCCGAGCAAATCGAGGAATGTAACTGCTCTCTGCATCTTTTTCCAGTACCCGAAGGTGGATCAGAAAAGGACCTATTCTTTGTGTTCAACAGAAAGTCGTCCGGGCCTGGTGTAATTGGGTTGAACGGACAGGAATACGTAGTGGAGCGAGGTGCCAGCCTTGGCACTGGTGGGAATAAGAAATACACGAGCTACCTGCACCAGAATGGATTCATCAGCATCCAGACTTCACTGACGGAATTGAGCACCACGGATGGGGAGGGGGGCCAATACTCAGGAAGAGTAAAAGTGAAAAACCTGGAAACCGGGGAAGAACTGGTGGTGGGCGTTGCGGGGACCTGTACTTGCTAATGCTGTGATAGCACTACTTTTCTGCTCTTTCTTCAAACCGTTCGCGGATCACCTCCTGTACCGTCTTGTCCTCGATTTTGGCCTGTAGCCAGCTTGGGATATCAAGGAAAGTGAAGGGCCGACTTTCGAAAGGCTTGGCGGTAATGGCGTCGAGCTTTCGCTTCAGCTTAATGAATTCACCACGGAGCTGCTCTTCGCGTATGCGCGGAATACGGCGGAGGAAGCGGAAAATGTATTGCTGCGTTTCCTGTAAGTGTTCGACTTTGGCGAGGAAACGGTAAACAGACTTTACCTGATATTCTACCAATTGAACATTGCCCATCTCGAAATGACAGATCAGGCTGAGGATTCTGGCGTAAGCCTGGATGTCGGAACGATAGTTCGGGCTGCGCTGGTTGATGATCTCATTGAGATAATCAATGGCCGTATCGTTATCCCCACTACCAAAGTAAAGGCAGGCGATGCGGTAATTGAAGATCATGACCCGATGATCGTCCCAGTTGTATTTATTGGTTTTGATCACTTCGGTAATCTGAGGAACGAGGCCAAGGCCCTCTTTAAAGGTCCCTTCCATGTAGTGCTTTCGGATCTGATGATCGAGCTGGTAAAGGGCATAAAGACTGGCTACGTTGACGTTGCTCGTTAGGTCATATTTATGCGGGAAAAGGTCGAGCATCTGCAATTGCTCGGTGAATTTTTCATACTGCCACATGTTAAACAACGTGGCCAGGTTATTGTGGATGCCCTTCAGATAAAGCGGCGGGTTGGCGTCAATCATCTGAGGGTTTTCTTCGAAAAGCTCCACCCAGCGTTGAGTAAACCGATAGCACAGTGGGTACTCATGGCACATCAGGTGCATCCAGGTATAAGCCTGGCAGTAGTAAATTTTTCCCCAAAAGTCCAGGGAGTCGTAATTCGCCTTAGGCAGTTGACCGCGGAAGAAGGATTTGACCATGAAAAAATCCTGTTCATTGCTGACTAAGCCAATCTTGAGGTACAAACCGTAGAGCCGCAGGGCGAGGTTGGAGTAAGCGTCGGTATCACTGATCTTTGTCGCCAGATCGGTACACTGCAGGCCAAGTTCTTCCGCCCTGCCTTCAATGCTACGGGTGATGTACTGCCCTTCGATCATCTTCTCGAATTGGGCGATCTCAAGGGCAACCGTATGGGCTTGCACCTCAAGAGCTCTTTTCTTTGTTTTATCTAAGACGTCGAGACTTTGCCGATATAAAGCCTTATTGTAGAGAATTCGAGCGTAGTCGAGGTTTTCACGTAGTAAAATAGCCTCATCTTTATTCCGGTTAAGCAGGCGAAGGCTGGTCAATAATTGTTTGTAGAGGTGGGCTTTGAGATTGGAAAGCTGGCTTTTTTTGATGTTAGTAATCCGTTTCAGTAGATAATCTTCGTCATATTCCCCCGTCCGTTCTAAAATATCGAAAAGTTGGAGGAAGAGAATCTCCGCATTAGCCTGTTGATTGCGTTTAACAAACAGTCGAAAATGTCGCTTCTCCGCCCGATTAAGTGAAGCAACCAACTTTAGGAGGTCATCCGTCTTCTGTTTTGGCATTGTATAACGTCTTTAGTCAATCTGCTGAAAAACAAGGAGTTGTGTGGCGATTAGCCTTCGGCAGTTGTAGCAATTCTAATGTTTATAGGACGAGTCGGTTTTCTTTTAATGGCCGACAATGCCCTAATTTTATATTCCTGACCAATTGAAAGGCCCGAAATTCGGTGCCGCTAAGATAGACACGGCCATCAAATAGGGCCGAACCGCTTATGGATACTAACCGAATTCAAATTTTTGATACGACCCTCCGCGACGGAGAACAAGTTCCAGGCTGTAAGCTGGATACTGCCCAGAAATTGGTGATTGCCCGCCAACTTGAATTACTAGGAGTCGATGTGATCGAAGCTGGCTTCCCAATTTCCAGTCCGGGAGATTTTAACTCCGTTCGGGAAATCGGCCTCACAGTCTCTGAACCCATAGTTTGTGCCCTCAGCCGGGCGGTGAAAAAAGACATCGAGGTGGCAGCGGATTCGCTCAAAACAGCGAAGCGCCCCCGAATCCATACGGGCATCGGTACTTCGGACAGCCACATCCAGTTCAAGTTAAGAACGACCCCTGAGCGCATCATCGAGCGTGCTGTAGAGGCCGTGAAGTACGCCAAAAGCTTTGTTGAAGACGTAGAGTTTTACGCCGAAGACGCTGGCCGTACAAATAATGAATTCCTCGCTAAGGTGATTCAGGCGGTGGTTGACGCCGGCGCCACGGTACTTAATATTCCAGACACCACGGGCTACTGCCTGCCGAACGAGTACGGGGCCAAAATTGCCTTCCTGCGCGAAAACGTCAAGGGCATTCATAAGTGTACGCTGAGCACACATTGCCACAATGACCTGGGCCTGGCTACTGCGAACTCCATTGCCGGAGCAGTTGGCGGTGCCCGCCAGATCGAGTGTACCATCAACGGCATCGGCGAGCGCGCCGGAAACACCGCACTGGAAGAGGTGGTTATGATCATGCGGCAGCATGAAGGGCTGGGACTCTATACCAATATCAACAGCAAACTCCTGCTGGAGACCAGTCACCTGGTCAGCGAAAGTATGGGCATGGTGGTGCAGCCGAACAAAGCGATTGTGGGAGATAATGCCTTCGCGCACTCCAGTGGTATCCACCAGGATGGGGTGATCAAACGACGCGATACCTATGAGATCATTGATCCGGCAGAGGTTGGCGTCGACGAATCCCGCATCGTACTGACGGCACGCAGCGGCCGTGCAGCACTTGCTTACCGGTTCAAAAACCTGGGCTACAATGTCTCTAAGGTGCAGTTGGATAATCTCTACCAGGAGTTCCTAAGGGTTGCCGATAAGAAAAAGGAGGTCGCAGATATTGACCTGGAGGAAATGATCAGCGCTGCTGTGTAGTAAGGTTAGTTCATAGTAGATAGTACAGTAGTTCATAGTAGCTGCCGCACGAACAAAGTGAGCATCGTCTTGTGGTAGCTACTATGAACTAAAAGACTATCCAAATACCTTATTAAGCATAGCCGCCGCCCGGAAGCCAGCCGCCGCCAGCCGTTCTTCCACCAGTGGCAGGAAATCGTGCTGATAATCCCAGGATAAGCTAGGGAGCCCCGTTTCACGGTCCGTATTATCGTAAAGTGTATTGTAAATGCGTTCGCGTAAGACCACGGATTCGTTGATCCACGTCTCCGGCGCATCATCCTCACAATTCGTTTTTTCAGTACGGAAATGAATGTCGGCAAAAGCGGCAAACTCCGTATAGCTCAGTTTTTCCTGCTCAATAATGCCGGAGTCCCAGACGGAGTGGAGGTTCTTCCTTTCCCCAAAGAAGAGTACACTGATCCTGTTTCCACCCAGGTCCCGGTTCTTACCAACGTGCATGGGTTGGTGTACATCACCAATAAAGTGAATCAGGAAGGCCAGGGCCGTGGCATCCAGTGAGCCAGCCAGGGGTTCTACCTTGTTTTCCTGCATCAGATCGGTCATCTGTTGGCGGGCCTTGGCGTCTCCCTTCAAAATGGCATGCATCAGTTCGATGGCCTCATGCACGTCGTTGATTCCACGCTTGGCTGCGTTGTCTTTTTCTACATCAACTACCGTTTTGTCGGGCTGTATGGTCATGTAGTGCCACGGCTTGGTAAAATCCCAGTTACTTTCTGCTCTTAGGTAATCTGGCCAGGTGGCGACCTGGGCGAGGTAATTGTCGCCAAGGGTCGCATTTACGCTGGCCTGGGCACTGGGGGAGAGGTTGTCATAACAGATCTGGGCGACAATACGGTGGCCGTTGGCCCCCCAGGCCAGGAGGAATTGGGGCAATAAGAAAATCAGGAAGGTGAGGAGCCGGGTATTCATGTGTATGTGGTGCATTAGTGGGCTATAAAGGTAGGCTGCTGAAACTGGTATAAAAACAGCCTAGTTGTTTTTAGGTGTTTTCCCCTAAAGACCACCGTATAAGTAACTAACGGACTTAGAGAAGCAGTGATTATCGTTCGGCCACCAGTATTGGGGCGCGGCCGCAGGTGCAAGGATCGGAATTAAGCAGCAAGGGAGCTGGCCCGCTTTGCTACTTACCACTTATGCTGCACCTGCATCCGTGCCAGAAATGGAAGCTATGAAATGACGCGCAAACTCGAGGGGAGGTAGCAAGGAAGAATTTAAAATCAGCACTCCTTTCTCTTTGGCCTGCCGATGAAGGAAGTTGTTCCAGTTTGCCTGGTCCTGATGCGCCAGATCGGGTTGGTTGCGCTCCTCAATAAGCCGCCGGTTCATTTCTTCTATCGGGCAATGAATTAGTACGATCCGGTAATCTGAAACCCCACGCCTGGCCATCCCATCGAGAACGAAATCCAGGTTGAACTGTCCATCATAGAAGATATGTTTGTGTTGCGGTCTTGCCAGTAGCCGATCCATCCATTTCTCGGTATGGCCCTCTTGCCAGCTTCCCCACCCTTCATAAAGTTTCAGCATTTCACTTTCCGTTGGTACGGGGCTTTGGTCCGAATGGAAAAACTCGTGACTATCCTCCGGCAACAGCACCTTCAGATTATTTAATAAGGTGGTTTTGCCTACGCCACAAGCCCCGGTCAGAAAAACAATCATCTTTTTGCGTTGGAGAACTCCTCAAGCGTTGGAAAAAGTTGCGCAATTGTAAATAGGGTAATTATCTGCCCTTTTTAAAAGTGGTTTAAAATTAACTTTGTCGGAACAACTTTCAAGTCCACATAATACCATGGCCAAAACACTCTTCGATAAAGTCTGGGATGCGCACGTCGTCACCGAAATACCCGGTGGGAACCAGGTGCTTTACATTGATCGTCACCTGATTCATGAAGTAACCAGCCCACAGGCGTTCAATGGCCTGCGTAGGCGTGGCCTGCCGCTGCTACGCAAAGATCGGATCGTAGCTACGGCAGATCACAACGTGCCTACGATTGACCAACATAAGCCGATCACGGAACCACTGAGCGCCAAGCAGGTGCAGATGTTGACGGAGAACTGCGCTGAATTTGGTGTAGACCTCTACGGTTTGGGGCACCCATACCAGGGGATTGTCCACGTAATCGGCCCGGAATTGGGCATCACCCGGCCGGGCGTTACGATGGTGTGTGGCGATAGCCACACGAGTACCCACGGCGCTTTTGGCGCCGTAGCCTTCGGGATAGGTACCAGCCAGGTGGAACAGGTAATGGCTACCCAGTGCCTGCTGCTCACCAAGCCAAAGAAAATGCGGATCAACGTGGAAGGGGACCTGTCGCCTGGCGTTACGGCCAAGGACCTGATTTTGTATGTGATCAGCCAGTTGGGCACTGGTGGCGGCACCGGTTATTTCGTAGAATACGCTGGTTCGGCCGTCCGCTCCCTGAGCATGGAAGGCCGGATGACTGTATGCAATATGAGCATAGAAATGGGGGCGCGTGGTGGCCTCATAGCCCCAGATGATACGACCTTCGACTACCTCGCCGGTCGGGAATTCAGTCCGAAAGGAAAGGATTGGGAAAATGCCGTTGCCTATTGGAAAACCTTGACGACTGACGCCGATGCAGCCTTTGACGTAGAACATACCTACCGGGCTGAGGACATCACCCCGATGGTGACCTACGGTACCAACCCCGGCATGGGGATGGGCGTAAAAGAGGCCATCCCCGTCAGCAGCGAGATCCACGGCGATGCCAGTATCCAAAAGGCCATGAAATACATGGGCCTGGAAGCTGGGAAGCCACTGGAGCAGACGCCGATTGATTACGTTTTTATCGGCTCTTGTACCAACTCCCGAATCGAGGATTTACGAGCAGTCGTCGGCCTGATCGGCGACCGCAAAGTAGCGGATTCCGTTACGGCCATCGTTGTGCCTGGCTCGCAGCAGGTGTCAAAGCAGGCCATCGCGGAAGGCCTGGACAAGCAACTCATTGCGGCCGGCTTTCAGTTCCGCGAGGCTGGTTGCTCGGCTTGCCTCGGCATGAATGAAGACAAGGTACCCGCCGGAAAATACTGTGTGTCCACTTCCAACCGGAACTTCGAAGGCCGGCAAGGGCCCGGAGCCCGGACGATTTTGGCTTCGCCTTTGACGGCTGCTGCGGCGGCTATTACTGGTAGGGTTACTGATGTCCGGGAGCTGTTAATTGAACATGTTTGATTTAATATCCAACATTTAACATTTGCCCGTCTGACAGCCCGCATTACACGCTACCGCACAGGAGAATTTTAAATATTTGATTTAACATTCAATATTTAAAATTGCCAGTACAACCTCTCGCTACACCATCCGAACAACATTTTTATTTCAAAATATTGACTCAATGAATGCTAATGAACTTGAAGAAAGGTTGCTTGAGTTCGGCGTTCGCTGTACGTATTTGTGTCGTGAACTTCATAAGATCGGCTTCTTTGATTCCAAGCACGTTGCTGGCCAGTTATTGCGAGCGAGCACGCATGCAGGGTTTCACTATCCGGAAGCCCGTGCTGCGGAATCCAACAGGGACTTCGTTCATAAGATCAAAGTCTTGCTGAAAGAGCTTCGTGAATCTAAAGCAGAATTAAACTACGTCCTTAAAATGAAGTATTTTGATGATGATCGTGTTGCCTCATTACTTGATGAAGCATCACAGTTAGTGGCGATTTTTACGGCCACAGCTAAGAAGCTTGACAAGAAAAAGAACGAATAATCTGTGCACCCTGAAATGTTAAATCTCCAACGTGCGGTAACGTATCTTGCGGGAAATGTTGGGTTTTAAATATTGAATCAAAAATGCTAAATTTTCCACGTGCGGTAGCGTGTCCTGCGGGCAATGTTAAATGCTAAATGTTGAATCAAAAATTCTAAATCAAAGTGACCCCCTTCAAAAAAATAACCTCCTCCGCCGTCCCCCTCCCCATCGAGGACGTCGATACCGACCAGATCATCCCCGCCCGCTTTCTGAAAGCGGTAACCCGCGACGGGTTCGGCGAAAACCTGTTCCGTGACTGGCGCTTCGATAAAAACAACCAACCGAAGGAAGACTTCGTGCTGAACAACCCCACGTATGCTGGGCAAATCCTGGTAGCAGGTGCCAACTTCGGTTGCGGCTCCAGTCGGGAACATGCTGCCTGGGCCATTGGCGACTTCGGTTTCCGGGTGGTGGTCTCCAGTTATTTTGCGGACATCTTTCGGGGCAATGCCCTCAATAATGGCATCCTGCCCTTGGTCGTTTCACCAACGCTGCTAGATGAGATTTTCAGAACCATCGAAGCGAATCCTGCGGCAACTTTCACGGTGGACCTCGAAGCACAGACCTTTAAAAATGAAACAACCGGTACGGTGTCTACCTTCGACATCGACAGCTACAAAAAGACCTGTCTGATCAACGGCTACGACGACATCGACTATTTATTGAGCCAGAGCGATCTGATCGAAAAGTTCGAACAGGAGCGCAAGGATTTTTCGTTGACGTAGTATTTTAGGTGCTCGGACGCAGGTACATTGTAAGTCCAAAAAAACTTATCTTGTTACCTCAAGGTGCAACCTGATGGGCGTTAAATCTGTTTTCCTGAAGTAAACTAAGATGATTATGGACTCAAAGAATCTTCAAAAGACCATCATTGCTGATATAACGAATATTCGTAATGAACGAGACCTCGCTCATATCAAGGCGTTCATCCAATCCTTACGTGAAGAAATTACAACTGGCGAGAAACATTGGTACTCGATACCTGGGATGGAGCGGGAACGCATGATTACTGCAGTCCAAAATCCAAACTTAAATGATGGTTCCTGGGTCTCCCATGATGATGTCACTGCCAAGTATCGGAAATGGTTCGACTGATCTATTGGAAACGTGAGGCTGAAGAACAACTAGACGCGGTACTCCATTATTACATGACGACTTATTCCCGCAATTCCGCATCCAAGCTATATGACCACATTCAGGAACGCCTGGACATCTTGATTCGGTATCCTGAATCTGGTCGTCCGATCAAAGAACTTCCAGATCTGCGCTATGTCCAGATCGAAAAATCACATTTTCTCTACTACGGATACGACGACAACTCACTGTTTGTCGTCGGTCTATACGGAACCAAACAGCCGGATAATCCTTTTTTGTAAAAACTAGTATGTCAAATTTCAACATAGCCATCCTGGACGGTGACGGCATCGGCCCGGAAGTAATTAAACAGGGCATTAAAGTCCTGGACAAGGTAGGTGAACGCTTCGATCATACCTTCAATTATTCTTACGCACCCGTGGGCGCGATTGCGATCGACCAAACGGGTAATCCGTTGCCAGACGAGACCCTTGACCTGTGTAAGGCTTCCGACGCCATCTTCTTTGGCGCCATCGGCCATCCGCGTTTTGACAATGATCCGACGGCGAAGGTTCGGCCCGAGCAGGGCCTGCTCCGCTTGCGCAAAGAACTTGGACTGTTTGCCAACCTTCGTCCCGTAGCCGGCTACAAAGAACTGACGCACCTCAGTCCGCTCCGCCCGGAGCGGATGGAAGGCGTGGACATGCTCATCGTCCGGGAACTGACCGGCGGCATCTACTTCGGTGATAAGGGACGACTCAACGATGACGATACGGCCTACGACACCTGCACTTACCACCGTTTCGAGATTGAGCGTATCGTGAAAATGGGCTTTGAGGCCGCCGGGAACCGGCGGGGTAAACTCACCCTGGTGGATAAGGCCAACGTGATGGAAAGCTCGCGCCTCTGGCGCGAAGTCACCCGAGAAATGGCTGGCGATTACCCAGACGTTGAACTCAACTTCATGTTCGTGGACAATGCTGCGATGCAGCTCATTCTCAACCCAGCGCAGTTCGACGTGATCGTGACGAGTAATATGTTCGGGGATATTTTATCGGACGCCTCCAGCGTCCTGGCGGGCTCTTTGGGACTGCTTCCCTCCAGTAGCGTCGGTGCCAAAGTGGGCATGTTTGAGCCCATCCACGGCTCCTGGCCGGAAGGTGCCGGGCAGGACCGGGCTAACCCCGTTGCCACCATCCTGTCTGCCGCTATGATGCTGGATCACCTCGGCCTGGTGAAGGAAGGGGATGCGATTCGTTCGGCAGTAAATGCTGTGCTGGAATCTGGTGCCGGGACGGAGGATTTGCATCCTAAGACTCAGGTGGGTACTGGGGGGATGGGGGATTTGATTGTGGGGGCGTTGTAGCCGATATTTTCAGGCGTGGACGCAGGTGCAAGAAAAGCTTATTAGCAGGCAAAGCCCCCAATGCCCAGAGTAATTCAATACATCATCGCCGATTACCAGATGTCTCCCGTTTATTAAGCTGTGGCAAATACCCCAACCCCACCAAAAACTCATCCATAGCCGCCACCGTCTTCTGGTAGAAGTCCGCATTGGCAGGATTGAAAAAGCCATGCTTTCCCTCAGCGTAAACCAACAGCTCACACCGACTACCAACCTTCTCCATCACCGTACGATAGTATTCCGCAGTAGCCACGGGAATGAGCTTGTCGTTGGTGCCGACCTGGAATAGGGTCGGCGGTGCTCCCTTACGGATGTTGTGGAGCGGTGAAAAACCGGCATAGGCTTCACCTATTCTCTCGAAGCCATAGCCACCTGGGCCGTTATCGATGACGGGGTTGAATAATAGCAGCGCGTTTCCGGCGCTGCTGACGGAGACGTCGTCGGCAGGATCGTCATAGCCAGGGCAGAGTGCCGCTGCTGCGGCTAAATGCCCGCCAGCAGAACCACCACCGACTGCTAGTCGATTAACATCTATGCCGAGGTCCGGTCCGTGGGCCCTGACCCAGCGTACGGCGGACTTTGCGTCCGTCAACGAAGCAAAGGGAGTTGTGCCGTGGCTTTTCTTGGTCCGGTAATCTGCTAATAAAGCGATCATCCCCTGGTTGGCCAGGTACTCCGCCTGGGGTTGAAAATGGCTGCGTTGTCCGCCGTTCCAGCCACCGCCAAAGAAGAACAAGGCTGCCGGTCGGGAAACGGTTGCCGTATCCATCCCGGCAGGGTAGAGGACTTCCAGGTACAAATCACCATCAGGTAGAGACTTGTATTTAACGGTGTCGCGAGATTGTGCGTTGAGCGTACCAGCGATTAAAAAGATGACTAGTAGGAAGATTAGTTGTTTCATGCTGGTGGTTGCTTTAGTAATAGGAATCAAGGGCTATACTCTTTCAAAGGGACGACCGTCAGCAGCTTTAAACCCCCTCCCCAACCCCTGCTCCAAGGGGGAGGGGCTTGTGAAAACGCTGCGCGTTTTGCGGCCAAAAGTCAACAAACTTAGTTTACACTGCACTAGGCCTACAACTCCCGCACCATATAAACATCACATCCTCCATGCCCGGTATCGCCCATGGGCCAGCTGATGGGCTCGAAGCCATTCTTTTTATATACCGCTGCTGCGTCCGTCATAGCATTGACGGTTTCGAGGTACATTTTGTTGTAGCCCGCTGCGCGGGCACCTTCCAGGCAGGCGTCCATCAGGAGGCGGCCACCGCCGAAGCCTCGGCCTTCTTTGAGGATGTACATCTTACGGAGTTCGCAGGTGTCTGGGGCTCCGCCAGCCAGCGGGGCGAAGCCCGCGCCACCAAGCACAACCGTGCCCCTGAAACCTTCCCCTGCACCTGCGGGCCCGCCCACTGAATGTTCGATGACGAAAAAGGCGCAGCGTTCACCAGCATAGGCTGCTGACATGTCGTCCACTTCCGGGTCGTTGATGGAGAAACCTTCACCGACACAACTGAATTCGGGCATAACGGTGCGGATGACGTGGGCGACGGCTGCGTTGTCGTCGGGGGTGATGGGGCGAACGGTTAACATGCAGGCTGATTTTTCAAAATGTACTTACGTAGAAGTACGAGTTGCTACAAAATTCAAAGTATTGTTGATAATGGAGTAGCCCGTACTTCTACGTAAGTACATTAGAGCTCCTAAAAATCCTCCGCCAACTGATAAATAGCCGGCAACTGCCGCCCCAACCCATCATAGTCCAGCCCGTACCCCACCACAAATTTAGGTGGAATAACAAAGCCAACCAGGTCAATTTTTACCGACACCCGCTGTGATTCGGGCTTGTGCAGTAGCGTGATCAGTGTAATTGACTTAGGGTTAAGCGCCTCAAGTTCCGGCAAAAAGGCCTGCATCGTCAGTCCGCTGTCGACGATGTCTTCAATCAATACCACATCTTTTCCGGTGACGTGTAAGGGGTCCGGGGCAAGGTGCATCCGCACTTTTCCTTCGGTTTCGGTTCCGTGGTAGCTGCTTGTCCGAACAAAACTGACCTCCCCGTTCAGCCGGGAAGCACGGATGAGGTCTGCTGCAAAAATGAAGGCGCCACGCAGCATGATGAGAAAGCTGGGGTCACCATTGCTCAGTCGGAAGGACAGTTCCTGGCCAAGTTCCTTTACGCGTTGCCTGATGTCTTCTTCCGTAAGAAACGGAGTGAAGTAACGTTCATGCAGCCGGATGCGATCAATATTATTGGAGGCCATGCTTATCAATTAAGTACAAAAGCGAAGTTATGGAAGCGGCGCCCAATTCGAGCTCTCTTTTGTTGACGTTTTCAAAAACATCGTTAGCCGTGTGGTGAAAGTCAAAGTAGCGTTGGGAGTCTGGTTTAAAACCGAGGAGGAGCCCCCCTTGAGATTTCAGACCGCTGATGTCAGCACCCGAACCACCACTGGAGAAGTTGAGGCCGTAGGGCTCAAGCAGTGGCAACCAGTCATTAATCTTGCGGTAGTAGTCAGTAAAGACAGCGTCTTCAGCCTGGGCACTGAACCCCCGTGGCGTAAAGCCACCGCTGTCACTTTCTAAAGCTGCCAGGTGATATTCTTTGTTGGCGTTACTGGCCTCCCAGTAAGCACGACCACCGGCGAGGCCGTTTTCTTCGTTCATGAACAAGACACAGCGGAAGGTCCGTTTGGGGCGGTAGCCGATTTTTTGCCAAAGGGGGAGTACCTGCAGCGCGTGTACACAGCCGGCACCGTCGTCGTGGGCACCTTCGCCTACGTCCCAGCTGTCCAGGTGGCCACCCACCAGAATGATTTCGTCGGGGTAGGTGCTTCCGCGTAATTCACCAATGACGTTGTAAGTAGGGACCGGGGGGAGAATCTGTCCATTGGATTGCAAGTGAACTTTTACAGCCCCCTGGCGCAACAAACGGCTGATCTTTTCTGCGTCGTTGGTGCTGACGGAGAGGGCCGGGATTTTTTCCACGTCATTAACCAGAGCGACGGCTCCGGTGTGTGGGACGTCGTCGAGGCCAGTGGTCATGCTACGCACCAATACGGCCTTTGCGCCAAACCTGGCGGCAACCACCAGCCCCATGCCTCTTTGGTCCACCGCGCCGCCGTAGGCGCGGAAAGTCTGCAGTTGGGTAGGGTCCATCGGGCGATTGAAGAAGACGATTTTACCCGCCACGCCGGCGGTCCCCATGTCTTCCACTTCTTTGAGGCTGAAAACTTCTACCAATTCGCCGGTAACACCGTTAGGACCAGTACCAATGGTGTTGCCCAAAGAAATGACCTTCAATTCTTCGGTGCCAATTACCTCATTATTGATGATCCGGCCGGTAGCCGGCGCGCCACGGACCCAGCGAGGGGCAGTACAGGGCTGTAAATAAACGGTATCAAACCCCAGCGTATCCATCAACCGACGCATGCTGTGAACGGCCGCTTCTGCACCAGGGCTGCCCGCCAAACGGGGACCTATTTCTTTGGTAAGATGACGCAGCCAATCATGACATTCTCCTTCGGTCAAGGCCTTGTCATAGATGCTCTTAATCGTGAAAGCATCACTTTCTTGTGCAAACAAGGAGCTTGCACTAAGAAAAACTAAGGCACAGAATGTAAGGCTTTTTACGACGCTAGAAAGACCCGCCACCTTCGTTTGGTGGAGAGTAGCTGAAAGAGGGTGGATATTCTTCATCTCGAATTCAAAATTTAGTGTAACGAAGAGCTGATGTTGCAAAACGAAATTTTGCATATTGCCTTTTTGGCTAACAATTCGTTAAGTATGCAAAGTAGATGATTTTACGGCGATTAGCTTTTTCCACTTTATATTCCATTTTTCAATAGATTCTCAGTGAAATATTTTACAACGTAAACAATGGTGTTGATAAAATTTTGCCAAACTTTACGGGTGTTTGTTATGAACTTATCTACAATAAGGACTTATCTTTGATTTAACGGTAAGGGCAACAGCCCGTTGTTCCTTACTCTTTAATTTGGTTTTATTTGGTTAGGGCTGAGGTGGTGCTGTGGTGGCACTGCCTCTTTTTTTGTCTAAGATGGGGAGGTTGCGGGGGACAATTTATAGGTTGTAGGAGGATCACCAACGAACTTCGATGAAGGCATCAACGTCATCTCCAAAGCGATTTTCTTGTTTAGTGGTTACGCTGTAACCTTTAGCGGGTTCATAAATTAGGAGGTGCTGCCCATCGGAGAGCACAGTGCCGGTTTTTCGGTCGATCTCGATTTTGGTAGTGGCGCCTACGTCTTCTTCGATCATTAATCTTCGTACGATAAGATTGCTGTCCAACGCAGTGTAGATGGTGATGAGATGACTGCCGGACAGTGTCTGCTGGTCTGTGGCATACTTCTCAATCCAAGCCGGGCGGTTGATGTCTGCTTCCCTGAACAACCGGAGATCGTTGCCAAAATTGATGTCGTCGAGCTGTTTAGTTTCGGTGGTGCCATTCAGGGTAATCGTCTTCTCCACTTTCATCCCTATTGCTTGCAGGCGTTCTGCCTCTGAGGTGATGTAGCCACTCAAGTCGAAAAACGGCGCGGTATCGATGGTGCCGGAGGTGCTCTCTGGCGCACAGGCTGCAAGGCACAACCAAATGGCCAACATTGAAAGGAGTCTTTGCATATGGGGTAAAGGCTTCAGTAAGGGGAAGGGTTTAGTAGAGGAGCTTCTTTTGGCGGGGCCGCAGGTGCAAAGTAGAGGACAAAGGAGCAGGGTAGCGTGTTTTGTGTTCCAGGCCTGGTTCCGCTATTTAGCCGAACAAGTGGACATGCTCAAGCACTTTGTGGGTAAGGCCGTTGGTCCTGATCGGATGAAGGTTGATTAACGGTGCACTGGGGCTTTTCCTTGCTGCTTAAGTCCTTCTGTTTGCACTTGCGGCCGCGCTCTTTTTAGTCAGGGAGTCAGGGAGTCAGATAGTCAAGTAGTCAGAAAGTAGCTGCCGAAAGTACCGTTCATTTCGCTACGCTTGCTCACTTTTGGCGAACGAGCGCAGCGAGCATCCCCCTACGGCAGCCCTATAAATCTATCACATCTATCAATCTATCAAGGCCGCAGGCCGCCTACTCCGTATAAGCCTCAATTGGCGGACAAGTACAAACAAAGTTCCGGTCACCGTACCCATC
>JBGCFZ010000417.1:0-5074 GCA_045110355.1 Lewinella sp.
TTTCATTAAAGATTTGCAGTCAGTTACCTGTCCACAAAAGTGATCGCCTCACCCGTCTTGCCAGCACGGCCGGTACGGCCAACTCGGTGGATATAGACATCGTAGTCAGTAGGTGCCTCGAAGTTGATGACGTGGGTAATGTCATCGATGTCGAGGCCACGGGCGGCTACATCAGTAGCACACAGGGCTTTAATGGCACCAGACTTAAATGCCTTAAGCGCTTTTTGTCGGTAGTTCTGGCTCTTGTTGCCATGAATTTCGTCGGCCTTAATGCCCGCCTGGTTCAGCTTTTTAGTCACCTTCTTAACGCGGTGCTTGGTTTCAGCAAAAACAAGTACACGTTTCAGTTCTGGTTCCTTCATCAGGTCAATCAGCGCATCGAACTTCTCGTCGCCACTAACGTAACGAACAGTCTGGTTGATGTGCTCTGCACTGGCTTCACCACTACTGACGGCAACCGTTACCGGGTCCGTAAGGAAGTGATCAATCAGTTTTTTCTGCGTCTTATCCAGGGTAGCAGAGAAAAGCAAAGTCTGGTCACGCTCACCCATCTGATCGGCGAGATACATCACATCTTTCTGGAAGCCCATGTCGAGCATTCGGTCAAACTCATCGAGGATGAGCACGGAAGCTTCGGCCAACTTGATCTTACCCTGTTGGTAAAGATCCTTGAGGCGACCGGGGGTGGCTACAACCAGGTCGTAGTCCCGCTTAAGGCGCTGAATATCGGTATTGATGTTACGGCCGCCAATGAGACAAACGGAAGAAAAGGTGGTTCCTTTAGAAAGGACCTTAAATTCTTCTTCGATTTGCAGGGCCAGCTCACGGGTAGGTGCTAAGCAGAGGGTCTGGAATGGTTCGTCCTTAAGCAGCGCATCAATGATCGGGATAAGGAAGGCACCTGTCTTACCGGTACCGGTAGTGGCGATGCCCATTACATCGCGCAGATCGACGATGGAAGCGAAAGCTTCTTCCTGTATCTGCGTAGGGCGAACCCATCCTGCGCTACGAATAGCGATTTTCAGCTTTGGATGAATATCCCAGTCGTCATACTTAGTTTTGGAGATGTACTCAACTGTCTTCATCGGGACGGCCTCATGGACCATTAGTTCAGCCGCAATTGGCTTATATACGTGGGTTGAACGACGGTCACGACCGCCACGACGCTGACCACCGCCTCCGCGATTGTGGCCTCCGCCGTTAGATTTTTTACGACGGTTGTTGGGGCGGCTACTGCCACCACCGGAACGATTATTACTCATATGGTAAATCGGGGGAGAGAACCTTGAGATCAGCGGGATTACAACACGCTCAGGATCAAAGGTTTAAATAAAATCATGCGCCAACATGACGCTAAGACCGACAGTAATCCACGGGCCTTCGTTCGGCGCGCTCATCGGAATTTGGTGCAAAGGTAAGGAATTATTGATTGCTAATTCTTAATTGTTGATTCTTGATAACTAATTGGTGACGCTCAGGAAGCCAATGGTCGTAATCGACAATAAAGAATCTATAATACCACACGACCCCACCGGAGCGGTTTGACTCCTCGAAAAAAACATGGTTGGGATAGCTGGTCTGGTTCGGTAATCCCCTTGTCTTTCCAGTAGCTTTCACTAAAGGTCAGAAGCCTGACAAGTCAAAGGCTTTGAGGCCCGCCCTAGACAAACCTAAGTCACTTCCCAATTTATAGAAACTGTAGGGTCAACCAGAATTGGGGGTGCCGTGTGGTAGTAAGGAAACGTCTGAGGCGTTTCTTTGTTTCAGGTTATCAAGTTGTTGGGCTTATTTAGCCTTTCAAATCACCGGTATTTCAATGCTAGCAAAGAGCTCTGGTCTTACTATTGGGTCAGTTGATAAATCCCCAAAGATTACAAATCTTTGTGAACGGACCGCTTTTCCGCTAGGCGTCGGTTCAATTCAGCAATAAGGTCTGGTCGCCTATCTGCAATATTTTCCGTTTCTCCAGGGTCGATAATATGGTCATAAAGTTCATACCCACCATCCCTGTGAGCGATTAACCGATAGCGATCGGTCCTTACCGTCATAGCGGAAGACCAGTAAGCGTATGCGAAATCTCCGCTACCTCCTGGTTTTTTGATAATTCTTGCTAAAGAGTTACCGTGAGAAAAACCAGGTTTAGGCAGATCAGCCAGCTCACAGAGTGTGGGAAATATGTCCACAGTCTCAACAATTGCTTTTGTCGACTTCCCCGCTCGTTTCATCTTTGGAAGCTTAATGATCAAAGGGGAACGGAGGGCCGTTTCGTAAAGGTTATGCTTACCCCAAATGCCGTGTTCTCCGAGGTTCCAGCCGTGGTCGCCCCACAAGACAACAATCGTGTTCTTATCCTGGCCAGTAGCCTCCAACCGGGCTAGAATTTTACCCACCTGAGCGTCAGCATAACTGACGCAGGCTGCGTAGTGCCGGCGTACCATTTGAGCGAAATCCTTGTCTTCCCGCGGATCTTTGCCCCAAAGGTTATACTGCATGAACTCACCAGACTTATGCCAAGTGCTTATCCCCTTCGGCTTTTCGTAGTTTTCGACCTCGGGGATAGTCACCCCATCGTAAAGATCGAGGTACTGCTCAGGTGCCCCAAAGGGTAGATGCGGACGGATGAGGCCCACGGCCAAAAAGAACGGCTTGTCGCTTTCGCTAAGTTGGCCAAGCCGGGAAAGTGCCTCTTCCGTGATATGACCATCGGGGTAAAGCTTATCTGCTCCCTTAACGGCCTGAAACACATCCATCGTTCCCTTTTCCTTACTTCTGATTTCACCGTTCGCAAGGCCGTGCATCACCCCACGGGGATGTTGCCACCCCGCAACGGGCAGTACAGATGCGTCCCAGGCACCAGGCATTTCTAGTAGGTCTTTATTGTTCCAATCAGGCCCACCTAGCCCACCCGGATGGTGTGATACTTTCCCTACCGAAACAGTCGTATAGCCATTATTTCTGAACCACTCGGGCATACTGGGAGAGACATTCTCAGGGTTCGTTTTTATGTTGTCGACCCGCAGAAAAATGGCATTGTTGTTCGGCGCACCATACTTTCCCGTCAACAACGTAAATCTGGACGGTCCACAACTTGGTGCATTAACGTAATGGCGATGAAAAGCCCTTCCCTGCTCCGCCAATCGATCTATGTTTGGAGAGTGAATGTATTCTACCCCGAAGGAAGCAAGTTCCGGGCGTAGGTCATCTACACAAATAAGCAACACATTCATTTTCTCCTGTGCTGGCAGGGAAATCGCGATTAACCATAGGATAAAAAGTCCGATAAATCTCATAAGCGGGTATTGACGCGACGAAGAATTTCAATAGATACTTCCCCAATAAAGGTAAGCAAATTAAGAAAGCCCGGCCGAGCATCTCTGCTTGACCGGGCTTCCTAAAAGACTAAACGTCAAAAGGGAATTACTTCACCTCCTTACCACCGTCGAGTTCGTCCTGGAGCTTTTCCAATTCTGCCCACTTGGCGTCAGCTGCCAGTGCGGCCTGCTTGGCCCAGGTGGATGGGCTGTGGATGCGGTAGCGGGGTCCAGCATCGTCGAGCATCTGCTGTACCTTTTCTTCAGGAGCATCTGCAAGTTCGCGCCAGGTAGTGATGCCAATGTCGTTCAGTAGGCCGGCGATCTTCGGGCCAATGCCTTCAACAACCTTCAGGTCATCCTGCTTGATCTTCTTGCCAGAAGGCAGTTCGATCTTAACAGCTTTAGCCTTCTTGGCTGGCTTTTCAGCGGGGATATCAGCCACCGCCTGAACCGGAGCAGCTTCCACTTCAGGAGCGGGTGCCGGAGCCGGAGCCGGAATTGACTTAGCCTTAGGAGCAGCAGCTTTCTTCGGGGCCGGAGCGGCCGCTACGGGAGCTTCAGTGCCTGCGGGTACGATGGATACGTACATACGGTTGCGGAAGCTCTTGCGGAAAGAAACGTTGCCGTCTACTTTAGCGTGGATCGTGAAATCACGGCCCATATAAACGTTTTCACCTGGGTGGTACTTGGTACCGCGCTGGCGAATGATGATGTTGCCTGCTTTGGCAACCTGACCGCCGAAAAGCTTAACGCCAAGGCGTTTACTATTACTGTCGCGGCCGTTATCAGTACTACCTACACCTTTTTTGTGTGCCATGGTATTTTATTTATGGCACTGACAACGCTAATTGTCAGTGGGTTAATTATTCATGCCTCCCGTTAAGGAAGCAAATTAGGAATGCGGGCCGTGACTAGCCTGCGATGGAATCAATTTTGATTTTCGTGAACTGCTGGCGGTGACCGTTCTTTACGCGGTACCCCTTACGGCGCTTCTTCTTGAAAACGACGACTTTGTCGCCTTTCACGTGATCAATGACGGTTGCTCCTACGGAGAACCCTTTTACGTTCGGCGTGCCAACGGATACACCAGCATCACCAGAAGTGAGGTGTACGTTGTCAAAGCTGACTGAGTCGCCAGCGTTGGCTTCTAACCGGTGGACGAAGATCTCCTGACCTTCCTCAACTTTGAACTGCTGACCGGCTATGGTTACGATTGCAAACATTAAGAATGTATTTATTTGGGGCGCAAAGGTACGGTTAATCTTTATTTTAAACAAGCTGACCCAGCAAGCTATTTCTCCCCCCTGCTTTTTTTTGGCGCAGACGCAGGTGCAGGGTTGGGTAACCGGCCATGCCATCCTTACTCAGGTTCCTGCTGCAGCATTCGGTACACGAAGTAAAACACGCCAGCGACCAATGCGATAATGACCGCCAATACCAGGTACGCCGTAGCATCACCGTTGCCGCCGAGGATAGGGGGGAATTTTAGAAGCATACTATTCATGTCGCGAAAATACGCCCCAGGACGATGTCAACCGAAGTATCGCTCCCCTCCCCTGCTTTTTTTTACCTTTTTGTTGCACCTGCGGCCGCGCCTTATTAGGAGCTAGGGAATTAGGAGCTAGTGGGTGAGTTCATAATTATCTGGCCGTTTAGTCCGCAGGATTTTCGTGCCGTGGCAAGGCGCTGAAACCGGATTTTAGCCATAGCTAAATGAGGATTTCAGCAACGAAGTCACGGTGCTAAAAGGCAAGGAATAA
>JBGCFZ010000418.1:0-18745 GCA_045110355.1 Lewinella sp.
CAATGGGCGTCAAAAGTGAAGTAGTTGGAGATGCTCTTGTTATCCACGGTGGTAACAACTTACGCGGTGCTGAGGTCTGTGCCATAAACCTTCGAGCAGGAGCTGCACTATTACTTTGTGGATTAGTTGCTGAAGGAGAAACTACGATCACTAATTTCATCCAAGTGGAGCGGGGCTACGAACACGTGGTGGATAAGTTGAAGAAGTTGGGAGCGGAGGTTGAGTATGTGTAACCTTTCTCTTTGGCAATTACTGCGGAATGATTTGCGTAATCACGCTGGAAAAGGCAGTAGGCTAAAAAGTTTACTCTTCGACCAGCGTTTACGAATGCTGCGTTGGGCTAGGATCAAACTGGCAGCTTCCCGAATGGGAATACCATTAGTGGTTCCTATTACGGATATATTACTTCTCTGGTGGTTTTCCTCACAGGTTGGAAACAAAGTAGAGATCGGTAACGGAGTTAAATTTGCACACCCATTGGGTATAGTTCTTGGCGAAGAAAGTGTGATCGGTGATGATTGCATAATATATCAAAATGTAACCCTAGGTGGACATTCTCGTAAGCGCACGGGGCCGAAATATCCACGACTTGAAACCGGAGTTACTGTATTTCCTAACAGCGTTCTGGTAGGTGGAATTACGGTTGGCGCAAATGCTACGGTAGGTGCCTGTAGTATGGTCAATAAATCTGTTGCGCCCGGAGCTACCGTTGGCGGCGTCCCTGCGAAGGTGATCAAAGTGGGAAATCCTTGAAAAAGGATTTACTGACCACAGGTGGTGCCCGAATAATTGTTATGGTTGTTTCCCTCTTGCAGGGAATCATCGTGGCCAGGTGTTTACTCGATGAAGGAAAGGGCATTATAAGCCTCTACCTGGTAGCCTTGAACCTTACTTTGGCCCTGGGAGATATGGGAGGTAAGCAATCATATGCTTATTTCATGGCCAAGCGGGGTATGGCCCCCCGAAAAACCTGGAAGTATATCCGGTTTTCTCTTGCCTTGGCGATAGTGCTGGAGTTTGTTCTTCTGTCCGGAGTTTTGCTGTCACGTGGAATGACGGATCGCCGAATGATTGTTGGCGCACTGATGGGGATAATGACCGTAAAGCTATACAATTCGTTTTCTTATTCTTACGCCCTGGCGTCCCGAAAAATAAGGTTGTTAAACGTCTGTAACGTGGTGGCTCAGGTCACAACTTTGGCTTTCGTCGCGTTATTTATTGGATGGCTGGGCAAAGGGGAAGAATGGTATTTTTTTGGAAGTCTGATTGGTGTTTCGTTGGTTGCCATCATTCTGAGTTGGTGGAGGGTTCAACACTTTGCGGAATCGTCCATATCTTCTAATCGGGAAGCATTCGACTGGTCACTTTGGAGGGAGATCACGGCAAAGGGGTTTTCATACGCAATACCTCTATTCATCATGGGATTAAACTACCGGCTTGATGTATTTATCATTGAATACTTCAGGGATGAGGGAACCGTAGGGATATATTCCCAGGGCGCTTCCTTGGCGCAAATGCTTTGGCTTTTACCGGAAGTGTTGGCGCTGGTAATTTTCAGTCACAGCCTCAATTCGGTGAAGGAGAAAAAATTTGCCAACGATCTGCTTCGAAACCTTGGCAAAATGATGCTGGCAATGGGAGTACTGTTAGCACCCATTGGCTTGGCAGCATACTATCTGATACCCATTGTTTACGGACCTTCATTCGAGGAAAGTAGCTGGGTGTTTGTTGTCATCTTGCCTGGGGTTTATCTAATGATCCTATTCAAGAGCTTGAATGGAGACCTTGCTGCGCGGGGTTTTCCCAGGATAGCAGGCTACGTTTTTCTGCCAGCGGTAGTCCTGAACGTGGTGCTTAATATTCTTTTTATTCCGAACTACGGTGCCGTGGGGGCTGCATTGGCTTCCTGCATTAGCTATAGTTTGGCCGCTCTGGTGTTTTTCTTTGTTTACCGCCGTATGACGGCTCAACTTGCTGACTGATGATCGTGAAAAACGATTTTTCGTTGCGTGCTTACAATTCTTACCGGGTTGATGCCATCGGCGGTGCGGTGTACTTTCCTGAGACGGATATGGACTTTGTTCGCCTGTTCGGTCCGGAGTTTGCAGGTCGTCGCAAACTGTTACTTGGTGGTGGATACAATGTGATACTGACCAAGGAATACTACCCTGACGAAATCTTTATCATCATTGATGAGCATTTTGCGCGAACGCAGGTGCGAGAAGAGGTTGATAAAAGCAGGGAAGAAAAACTGATTTATGCCCAGGCGGGCCAGAACTTAAAAGCACTAAGTGAACTGGCCTATGTCCAGGAACTTACTGGGCTTGAATACTTTCTCGATATCCCAGGCAGCCTCGGCGGAGCCATCTACATGAACGCTGGCAGCAAAGGGGAAGATATTTGTAGCCTGCTTGATTGGGTTCGGTACCTAGATACCGCTACGGGCGAGATACATAGGCGGACACTGGAACCTGGAGAGTTCGGTTATCGTATGTCTATATTTCAATCCCGCAAAAACCTTGTGGTCCTTGATTGCGAACTCCGACTCCCCATCGGTGACACAGTAGCTATTCGGGAAAAGATGGATAAAAATAAAGCGCTCCGCTGGAGTATGCAGCCTCGGGATTATCCCAACGCCGGTAGCGTCTTTAAACGTCCACCTGGGCACTACGTTGGTCAGCTTATCGAAGAGTTAGGGTTAAAAGGTTACCAAATAGGAGGGGCGGCGGTCTCTGAAAAACACGCGGGCTTCATTGTTAATAAAGGTGGAGCAACTGGCCTTGATGTTCAACTGCTTATTAAAGACATTCAGGCTCGGGTCCTCGACGCCTATAATGTGGAATTGGAGGTCGAGCAGCAATTTTTTTAAAAATGGAAGTCGGCAAAAAAAAGGTGTTGTTTTTTATTTGCGCGAGTCACCCCAACGCTGGGGGAGGCCATTTTTATAGTTTAAAAGCATTGATGGAAGCACTTAATGAAGTTGTTAATGCTAAAGTTGTAAACATAGGTCTGACCAAAGTTAGTACGTTGCCTCAGCAAAAGCTACTTGGGTTTGTTCCCATTTTTAAGTATTCAATCTTCTCACACTTTCATAAACTCTTGAAAATTGCCAAGGAATTCCAGCCTGATGTACTTCATGCTTTTGATGAGAGAAGCCTTTATGTCGCCAAATGCATTTCCCTTTTCATTAATTACCGAGTTCCAATCGTTTACACTAAATGTGGAGGGGTAAATGGAGGGAGATTTATTCCTGCTGCCGATGCTTCGGTTTTCTTTAGTGCTGAAAACGTAAAACACTACCTGACTCACAGAAGATTTAAAAAAGCATATTATCTGATCCCAAATCGCTCATTGCCCGTCCAACAAGATATTGAAAGGCAGGATAAATTGAAGAACTTACTAGGGCATTTTGCTGGGGTAACCTTGTTAAGGATTAGCCGGTTTAATCGTTATTATGAGCTGACTTTCCAACAAAGCCTGCAGCTTCTTAAAGACTTTTCCTCGGCTGGGTTTCAAGGAAGGCTGATCTTGCTGGGGAAGGTGCAAGACGAAGATTTTTTTCAAGAATTGAAGGAAAGTATTACTAGCAGTAATATACTTTTCGTAACCGATGAGCATTTTACCCGTAATGCTTCAGAGTTGCTTGGAATAGCTGATGTTGTCATTGGGACGGGACGTGGAGTAATGGAGGCCGCTTCGTTGTCAAAGCCTGTTTATTGTCCGAACGGTGCCTCCGTCCGACCAGTTCTACTGAAAGAGGAAAGAATAAATGCGCTTTTGAATAAAAACTTCAGTGAGCGATATCTTGAAAAAGATGCAAAAATTGAGATAAGTACGGATGGTGTAGAAAGTGAGAAGGCTTTTACAGAGCTCTTTGATATAAGGAATGTTGTGGGGCAATATGAATCAATATATAATGATACGCGTAAGGAAAGAGGAGGAATAGTAGACTTCATTGTAAGTAGCTTATGGTTCTTCAGACCTTGAAAAACTCAGTTTGAATAAAAAGATCAGCATAAATCGGTTATTTGATGCAGTTGCGTTTTTTGTGCTACTGATCCAATTGACAGAATTATTTCGGTTTTCACTTTTCGTAGGAGTCCCATTGTCTGTAGTAGCTGCAATAACGCTGGTACTATTGAGCACTCATATTGCCCTCAATGGAGGCTACCTTATGAAGGCTCGAAATAAAATAATGCTTTCATGTCTTTTTTTGTTATGTGTGGCTATTCCCATGATACTTACACCATATCACCTGTTTCGAAACTACCTGCAGCCAGGCGAGATGATTCGTGTTTTTGCGAATAATGTGATCTATTTAGAGATTGCGATTTCGTCAATGATTCTTGCGAGTAAATACACTTATTCATTTCTCCGAGGTTGGTTTACTGTAGTATTTGGTATTGTTCTGATAGGGTTTGCCATTAATTATATTGACCCGGGGCTTTTCTATGCGCTTAAGTTGGCAGTCTGGGGGGTAGAGAAAAATTTAGAAGGAATAGAATATGGAGATGTAGAACGGGTTGGAGGCTTCTACTTGAAGTCGACCTATGCTTCGGCTAGTCTCGTTATGTTAGCCCCTGTTGGGGTTTTTCTATTTTCAAGAAAGTCTTTTGTTGGCGCTGCGGTTGTTTACTTAGCCTTTGTATTTCTGGTCTTCGTAACTGGAGCACGGTCCGGCTTGATGATCATTGCTGTATGTTCAGTGGTTTTCTTGGTTTCGTTCTTTCGGTTTTTTGGTAAACGATTCAGGTCAAGAATTCAGAATACTCTTCGTACAGGACTTGCCTTTTTACCGGTGTGCTTAGTTTTAGTAGGCGTCTTTCTTTTAGGAGCTTTGTCGACATTGCCTGAATCTCAGCGCGAAGCCCTTTTAGTGCGTGTCTCTACACTTTTTTCAGCGGATAAACTAACGAATGATGAAAGCCTTAAGCAAAGGTCAGGGGCTCAATTGTTATATCTGGAAAAGATTAAAGACAATGCTTTCTTTGGCTATGGAGCAACCTATCGAGTACAGTTGAGGAGGAAAGGATACTTTTGGCTGACAAGCCATAACACGTATGTCGAGATGACTTTTTTTTACGGGCTCACCTATCTAATTATTCTGCTTAGTCTGATGTTCCTTATGATGTCAGGAAAATGGGAGTATTGGGTAGGTGGGGTGTCTGGCTTAAATTATATGCAGATGCTTGGCCTTGGGCTTTTGCTGTACTGCCTGTTTGCTAATACTTTGATGCAGAACCGATCATTATTCTTTAGCCTAGGATTCTTACTTGGAATAGCGAACAAAAACATATTGAGTGTTAAGTAGAGCAAAAAGACTTCTTGTGTATTTCTACTTCCGCTTTTGGCTTAAAGACTCAGTCGGATATCACCGTCATTTGGGCACTGTCGTTGGGGATGGCTGTAGGATTTTTCCTTATGCATTTTCGAGCGAGCCATTCCTCATTGAAATCGGAAACAGGGTGACTATTACGGCGGGTGTGCGGCTTTTAACCCACGATGGAAGCACTTGGTTGATACGTGATGACAGAGGTCGACGGCAACTATACCGGCCAATAAAAATTGGAAATGAGGTGTTTATCGGAATTGACTCAATATTGTTGCCAGGAGTTGTTGTGGAAGACAAGGTGATAATCGCTGCAGGCAGCGTAGTGACAAAAAGTGTTCCATCCGGATCAATAGTTGCTGGGAATCCAGCAAAGATCATAGGCCGTTACGAAGATTATTATGAGCGGGCTTTGAAGCAGTATGTAGCCCAAGATGAATTAGACGGAAGCCTTCCGTTCAAAGAGCGAATTGAGGCCGTTTTAGATGAAACGGATCGACCGTTTTTAAGAAGAGATAGGTGCTGAGGTGGTATTAATTAGTATCATATACTCAGCTGCTGCTTATCCTGAAAGAGTAAAGTTTATCACAGCTGCTGGTAAAGAAGCATCCCGCCATATCATTTTAACGGCTAATCCTCCATTGGTTAAGTTGGAAGGGGTAGAACTGTTGGTTCCTTCAAGCAGTATGTCGGCATTGAAGTTTTGGCTATTTGCTTCAAAGCGTACAAAAGAAATTGTAAGATCTTCTGATCCTGGTGATCCCGTAATTGTACATGAATATTTAAGTGGTATTACTAATTTTATGTTACGGTTCCTCTTAGGAAGACGAGTGATTAGAATAACCTCACTTTACAGTGTTGAACTAAAGTTTTTAGTTCGTCGAGGTTGGCGGGCGGATTGTTTTTCGCGGAAATTTTTCAGTGTAGGCCAACACGCAATGTGGGTCAGAAAAAGCCTACCTATTGCGGTCATGAATGTGCTTGCTTGCATTGGAAGCGATACTATTGTTGGCAACTCAGCTGCGGTTACGGACGATGTGAAATCTCTCTTCCCTAGTAAGCCCACGGAAGTAATTAATACCTCTGTGGATGTCGATAAATTTCATCCGTCAACGCTGGAAAAGGATAAATCAGGAGCGGTTAAGCTTTTGTTCTTTAGTCGTATTAATCCACCCAAGGGAATTGCTTTGCTGCTGGAGGGACTTCGGCAATTAAGAGAAGAAGGCCTAAACTTCGAACTAGATATCATCGGTGACGCTTGGGCGTTTGAGCAAAAGTGGCTAGATAAACTTCTTAGAAATTATCAGGCCAGCAATTTTTATAATGTATTAGGTAAGTTATCGCATGATGAGTTACTCCCTTATCTCCAGGCCAGCGATGTACTTGTATTCCCTTCTTATTACGAAGGTTCTCCACGGGCAGTAAAGGAGGCGATGGCGGTTGGCCTGGCTTGTTTAGTTTCTGATTTGCCCGGTGCAACAATGCTCGATGTCGATTCCGAGGCATTGCTGTTTTTCAAGCGTGGAGATTTAGACGACCTTAAACAAAAGCTTCGCAACTTGCCAGGTATGAAGATAAGTGGAGAACTGCAGGAAATATCTGGAAAAGTACGTGAAAAGGCACTCCTTTTTAGTCGGGAAGTTGTAGCCGAAAAACAATCGAACCTGTACCGTAGCCTCTTAAGCAGAAAGAATGAGAATTATCATTAATCTCCTCCCTATCACTAGCGGAGGTGGGTTACAAGTCTGTCTTACCTTCGTTAAAGGTATTTCGAAAATGCCTGGAGAAGATTATTTTTTCGTGTTAGCTAAAGATGGAAACGAGATAGCTGATTGGCTAAGAAGTCAAGATGATCTGCCTTATAAAATAGTGCCGAACAATAACTTCAAGCGACTTAAGTTTGAGTTGTTTGAATTAAATCGCTTAATCGCTGCTAAGCAGATAGATATTTTGTACATCTTTTTTGGTACGCTATTCAGAAAGCCTTCTGTTAAGCTTGTTATGGGGTGTGCCTATTCCAATCTTTTTTATCCAAAAATCGATTTTTGGCGAGTCGGGCCTGTGAAAAAGAGAATCAAGAAAGTAGTTGATTGGCTAAGATTGAAGTCTTATCAGAAAGCAGATTTGGTTATATTTGAAAACCAGGGTTTGGCACAAAAAGCCTACGCTGATTTTGATTTTCAGAACGTGAAGGTACTGCTGCCGTCCATCGCAATTAGTAGTGATCCTGTATCCAAGAACGGGACTGCCCAATTGGCAAGCATCAGCAATGATCGGTTTAACTTGATTATGCTTTCCGGATGGCACGTGAATAAAAATATTGATAAGTTAGTATCCGTAGCTAGAATATTGAAAGAGGCAGATGAGGAGCTAATTGTGTTTAACCTGTCTCTTTCTCCTGGAAATCCCGACGTAGATAATTTCATT
The DNA here is from genome assembly GCA_045110355.1 of Lewinella sp. Classification (GTDB taxonomy): domain Bacteria; phylum Bacteroidota; class Bacteroidia; order Chitinophagales; family Saprospiraceae; genus Neolewinella. The sequence continues at coordinate 7,757 of JBGCFZ010000418.1, forward strand.
GAACAGATTAAGAGCGAGAACTTGCTTGCCTACTTTAATTTTTTAGGCCGTGTTTCCCCTACGGATGTCCGATATATTGTGGAAAAGAATGATGCAGTATTACTGATCAGCACGCTAGAAAGTTTCAGCAACAATATCATTGAGTCATGGGCATATCAAAAGCCTCTAATCATTACTGACGCTGAATGGAGTCGTGGAGCTTGTCAGACAGCAGCCTGTTATGTTGATATTACTGATCCAGGGAAAATTGTCGAAGGAATACTAAGTATATCGAAAAGCAAAGAACACCGAACTCGCTTGATTGAAACAGGGCTTACGCGGCTTAAAGAATTTCCCTCTCCGCCGGAAAAAGTTGAGCAACATCTGGCGATGCTAAAAGAAGTTTACGAAGCATGATCAGACGTACATTAATTGCGTTTTATGAGTTTTTGGCACAATTCCTTTTCGGTTTGCCCAGAGGTTTCTTTTTTGGCTGGTTCAAAAAGATGTTCCTGATATTCCAAGGCTCGAATGTCGGTAAAAGAGTAGTCTTTTACCCCGGAATAAGAATTAGCCCGGGAAGGAATATCTCTATCGGTGATCATGTTGACCTAGCCTGGGGCGTTTTAATAACAACTAAAGGAGGGGTAACGATCGGTGATCGTACATTGATTGGCTACAATACCCTGATTTTATCTGCAAACCATGTTATTCCGGATGGCCGGAAAAGAATCTTTGGTGCAGGCCACATTGCTGCACCTATTATTATTGGAAACGACGTCTGGATTGGTGGAAACTGTACCATAACTGCTGGGGTAACCATCGGAGAAGGTTCCGTAATTGCCGCTGGTGCAGTTGTTACCAAAGACGTTGCTCCGTTTACAATTGTTGGAGGCGTTCCAGCAAAGCTGATTAAGAATAGAGACTAAATAATCCATGAAGCAAATCCTACAAAACCTCTCCAGCGGTGCAACCGAACTGGTAGAACTACCTGCCCCTGCGTTGCGGCGAGGGCAGTTGCTCATTCGAACCCACCGATCGTTGGTGTCTTTGGGAACGGAGAGGATGCTGGTCGACTTCGGTAAAGCCGGATGGATCAGCAAGGCCCGCAGTCAGCCCGAAAAGGTTAAACAAGTGCTGGAGAAGATTAAGTCCGACGGGCTGATGCCTACAATGGATGCGGTGTTTCGTAAGCTAGGGGAACCGTTGCCACTGGGTTACTGCAACGCCGGTGAGATCATCGGTGTGGGGGCAGGCGTCAGTGGTTTTCAGGTGGGGGATAGGGTAGTGAGCAATGGCAGCCACGCCGAAATTGTCTCCGTACCTGAAAACCTTGTAGCTAAGATTCCCGACGGAGTGAGCTACGAAGATGCAGCCTTTACCGTCATCGGCGCAATTGCTCTGCAGGGTATCCGACTGATCGACCCTACCTTCGGGGAGACTGTAGTTGTTACAGGAATGGGCCTGATTGGCCTAGTGGCAAGCCAGTTGCTCAAAGCCAATGGTTGCCGGGTCATCGGGCTCGACTTTGACCAAGGGAAACTCGACCGGGCCGCCGCCTGGGGCATTGAGACTATCAACGTGGGCAATGCCAGTGCAGTAGACGGCGTAATGCAATTGACCGATAGCATCGGTGCCGATGGCGTTCTGATCACTGCCAGCGCGAAGACCAATGAGATCATCAGTCAGGCTGCACAGATGAGTCGACAGAAGGGCCGAATAGTACTGGTTGGTGTTGTCGGCCTTGACATTCAACGCTCCGATTTTTTCGCCAAGGAACTGAGTTTCTCCGTTAGTTGTTCCTACGGGCCCGGTCGCTACAATGACGAATACGAACAAAAAGGACTGGATTACCCTATCGGCTACGTCCGCTGGACGGAAAACCGGAACTTCCGCGCCGTACTGCAAGCGCTTGCCCAAGGACAACTCGATGTCAACTCTCTGATTACGGAACGGGTGGACCTGGAAGATTTTAACCAAATTTATGGGGAGATGGGTAAGTCGGGCTCCATTGCCAGCCTGTTAACTTACCCTGCACCTGCGGCCGCGCCCAAAAGAAGTGTCGCCGTGACTGACGGCATGTTTTCCGCAGGCTCCGGCACAATGGGTATCCTGGGAGCGGGGAACTTTACTAAGGCGATGATTTTACCTAGCTTGAAGAAAATTGGTGCGCCGGTGAAATATTTGGCAAGTGCCAGTGGCCTTTCTGGAACGATTGCTGCTGGTAAATTCGGGGTGGGGCAGTCCATCACTGATTATCAACTGATGTTGGATGATCCGGATCTGGATGCCATACTGATCACCACCAGGCATAATTCACACGCCGCGCAAGCCATTGCTGCGCTGGAGGCGGGCAAGCATGTTTTCGTAGAAAAGCCGCTTGCCCTGACGCATGCGGAACTGGACGCTGTGGAAGCTGCATACCAAAAATCGGGAAAAACACTTACGGTAGGCTTTAATCGCCGCTTTTCACCTTTCTCACAGGATTTGAAAAAACAGCTTGGCACCTCGCCAGGGCCAATTAACGTCATCGCTACGATGAATGCCGGCTTCATCCCGCAGGATGTGTGGGTGCAGGATATGGAAGTCGGTGGCGGTCGGATTATTGGAGAGGCTTGCCACCTGATCGACCTCATCACCTTCTTTACCGGCTCACTTGTGGAACGTGTTGTTATGAATGCCCAGGGGCCCAACGCCGCCAATAACACCGATAATGCATCGATACTGTTGCGGTATGCCAACGGAAGTCAAGGCGTGATCAATTATTTTGCCAACGGAAGTAAAGCCTATTCTAAGGAGCGAATCGAAGTCTATAGTCAGAATCGAACGGCTGTTATTGATAATTTCCGACGTTCCGAATATTTCGGGTTTAAAGGAAGGGGATTAAAAAAACGTCAGGATAAAGGACACCTTGAACAGTTCCAGCGCTTCTATGATGCCCTCCGTAATGGTGGTCCTGCTATTGTTCCTGCAATAGAGACCTTCAACGCTAGTCGTACAGCCATTTTGGCTGTCGAGAGTTTGCAGAATGGGGGCTGGATGATGGTAGAGTAACCATTTGGGACTAAAAGCTGCTATACAGCTTGTTCTATAGCTGTATCTCTAATATGAGCCTTTTCGAAATAATTTTCAGTTTTATACCTTAATGGTTATTCTATTCTTCCTTTGAACTTACTATTCTTAACCGATAATTTCCCCCCCGAAGTCAACGCCCCCGCCACCCGGACGTATGAGCACTGTCGCGCCTGGATGAAGCAGGGTGTTAAGGTGACGGTGATCACTTGTGTACCAAATTTCCCGAAAGGGAAGGTGTTTGTCGGGTACCGTAACAAATTATGGCAGCAGGAGGAAATGGACGGTATTACGGTGATTCGGGTATGGTCTTATATTGCACCGAATGCGGGATTCGCAAAAAGAATATTCGATTACATCAGCTATGCGATGATGGCTTTAATAGCAAGCTTGTTCGTTAAAACGGATTTGATCGTAGCTACTTCTCCTCAATTCTTTACTGCTGTCGCCGGCTACCTTGCGAGCGTATTGAAGCGTAAGCCCTGGGTGATGGAAGTACGTGATTTATGGCCGGAGAGCATTCGGGCGGTAGGAGCAGCCAAAGGGAAAGAAAACTGGCTGGACCGCATGGAGAAGTTAGAGCTTTTTCTGTACCGGAAGGCCGCTAAAGTGGTCGTGGTGACGCATGCCTTTAAAGAGAATATTTGCCGTAGAGGAATCGATCCTGACAAGATTGATGTTGTAACCAATGGCGTCCTGAAGGAGAATTTTAAGGCGCGGGCGCGGGATGCAGCACTGGTTGAAAAGCTGGGGTTGACGGGGAAGTTCGTTGTCGGCTATCTGGGTACTCACGGCATGGCACACAACCTAGATTTTATACTCGACTGTGCACCTGCGGCCTCGCCTAATGTCCACTTCTTATTTATCGGCGGTGGTGCCCGGAAAAAACATCTTGAAGAAAGGGTGCAACGGGAAGGTTTTGTTAATGTCACGATGCTTCCGTCGGTCGCTAAAACAGAGATTGCCAGATACATCTCCATTACCGACATTGCACTAGTCCCCCTGCGCCGGTCTGATACCTTCAAAACCGTCATCCCCTCCAAAATATTCGAAAACGCAGCCATGGGTAAGCCCATTTTGCTCGGGGTGGAAGGAGAGAGCGAAGCGATCATCAAAAAATACGGAGCGGGCCTTTGCTTTATTCCCGAAGATCAGGATGATTTCCTTCGACAACTAAATCGATTTGCTGTAGAAGAAATCTATGCTGAATGTAAAGCCAACTGTGCCCTCCTTGCCGAAGATTACGACCGGGGAGTCCTGGCCGCGCAAATGTTAGAAGTGCTGCGGGAAGTAGCATCGGGACAAAGTTAGGAGGCTCTCGATAGACCAAGATGCGGCCTTAAAAGACCAAAGAAACGCCCCTCCACCATGATCCCTCTATCCATCCCTCAATTAGGCGGTAACGAATGGACCTACGTAAAAGAGTGCCTCGATACTGGATGGGTCTCTTCCGCAGGTAAATTCGTTGGTCTCTTTGAAGAACGAATGTTGGCCTATAACGGTAGTGCCCATGCCATAGCTTGTATGAATGGTACGGCCGCCTTGCACGTCAGCCAGTTGTTGTTGGGCGTAGGGCCTGGAGATCTGGTACTGGCACCAAACATTACCTTCGTAGCTACCCTCAACGCCATTGCTTACACTGGTGCAGAGGCGGTACTTATTGACGTTGATCCGGCAAACTGGCAGCTCGACCTAAATGTATTGGAACGCTTTCTCAAAGAAGAATGTGACAGTAGTACAGCTGGGGAACTGGTACACAAGGCCGATGAAAAACGGATAAAAGCAATTATGCCCGTCCATGTACTCGGAAATATTTGTAACATGGATCGCCTGTTGTCACTGTGTGAAACCTACGGTTTGCCCATCGTTGAAGACAGCACGGAAGCCCTGGGAAGTACCTATAATGGGTGTCATGCCGGAACGTTTGGCACTTTCGGCACCAGTAGCTTTAACGGTAATAAGATCATGACTACGGGCGGCGGCGGAATGATTTTTACCCAGGATGCTGACCTGGCCGCTCGGGCAAAACACCTCACCACCACCGCGAAAACAGATCCACTGGATTACTTCCACGACGAAACGGGGTACAATTACCGCCTGGTTAATGTACTGGCCGCGATGGGGGTCGCACAACTTGAACAGTTTCCCGGATTCCTTGCCGCTAAGAAAAAAATGGACGCTTTCTATCGCCAGGAGCTTGCCGGAGTAGGAGATGTCCGTTTTCAGGAAATCACTGAAGGGGTAGACCCGAACTGTTGGCTCTTCACTTTCCGCACCGCCCGGATGCGTGAACTCCTGACTTATCTAAATGCCAATGGGGTGCAATCCCGGCCCTTTTGGGCACCCATGAATCAACTCCCAATGTATGCAGGTTGGCGTTATTATCACCAGGAAGATAATAGCAGTTTGTTGCATGCTGAGGCCATCAGTATCCCAAGTTCAAGCGGGATAACAGTGAAACAGATGACGGAGGTAGTCGAAAAGATTAAAGCATTTTATCAGGGGTAATACTGATGCCTAAACTAACCGCGCTATCCTAGATTTAAATTCCTTCATCAACGAATACGTAACCGGAAGAAAAGAAAGCCTTTTTACCGTTGATCTTAAGAAGACACACGCACAGATGTCTGCCCGCATCGATGGCAAAACCTTACTTGTAATTGGTGGAGCAGGCACCATCGGTAGCTCCTTCATCAGGGCTGCTTTACGCTTCAAACCTGCTGGCCTGGTAGTAGTTGACACGAATGAGAATGGTCTTACGGAACTAACCCGTGACCTTCGTAATGGTACCGACTATAATATCCCGGAAGACTACCTTAGCTATCCTATGGATTTTGGTGCGCCGGTATTCGCTAAGATGCTCCGCCATCGGGGCGGCTTTGACATTGTAGCTAATTTTGCGGCCCACAAGCACGTTCGGAGCGAGAAAGACCGCTTCAGCATTGAGGCAATGCTGGAGAACAATGTATTCAAAGCCAAAAACTTACTCGACTTATTATTAGCGTTTCCTCCGGAGCGGTATTTTAGCGTAAGTACCGATAAAGCGGCCAATCCCGTAAATGTAATGGGGGCGAGTAAGAAGTTGATGGAGGAGGTGATTCTGGCGTATTATCGGGATTTTCCGGTGTCAACGGCTCGATTTGCTAATGTGGCCTTTAGCAACGGCAGCCTTCCCGCTGGGTTTATGGAGCGGTTGGCAAAAGGACAGCCCCTCAGCGCTCCGACTAACGTAAAGCGATACTTTGTCAGCCCCGAAGAATCGGGCCAACTTTGCCTGATCGCCTGTGTGATGGGGGAAGCGGGACATGTCTTTTTTCCTAAGCTTGGGGAAGAGCAGATGATGACCTTCAGTAAAATTGGGGAAGACTTCCTGCGTGCGCAGGGGCTTGAACCCGATCACTGCAAAACAGAAACTGAAGCATTAGCAAAAGCTGCTGCCCGCCAACCCATGAGTAGTGCTTATCCGGTTCTCTTTACTCCCGCCGACACAAGTGGCGAAAAGGGATTTGAAGAGTTCTTTACGCCGGGAGAGGATATTGACTTATCGACCTACGCCGAGCTTGGATTCGTGAAGAACGCCGTGCGTCGCTCCCGGCAGGAGCTTAGTCCACTGATTGATGGCCTGAAGGAAGTGTTGGATAGAACAGATACAGATAAAAGTACCATTGTGAACGCGCTCGCCGCGTTAATTCCCAATTTTGCCCACCTCGAAACTGGTCGCTCTCTCGATGGTAAAATGTGATCGAAGCCGCTGATGAAAAAGCCAAGTGAACAAGTAGTACTGATCGGGATGGGGGGGCACGCCCTCGTGGTCATCGATGCACTTTTGGCCGCCGGAAGGGATATTGCCGGCTATTGTGATGATGAACCCAAACCCGTACAGTCTGGGAGACTGAAATACCTGGGCCGGGAGTCGGACCCGGCCAATACTACCGCACTTTCGACGCGGTTGTTTTTAGTGACTATTGGTGACAATGCGCTGCGCCAAAAAATTAGTAGAACGCTGTCTGGTCGTGGTTTTCAGGAGGCCGACCCGGTACTTCATCCTACTGTTTGTGTAGGGCGTGACGTTTCCTTTGGGCGCGGCACGCAGGTGCAGGGAGGGGTTTTTGTAAACGCAATGTCCGTTGTCGGTCGGGGAGTGATCCTCAATACGGGGTGTATCGTTGAGCATGAATGCGTCGTAGGAGACTTCGCGCACGTGGCTCCCGGTGCAGTATTGGCTGGCAACGTGAAGGTTGGTGCCGGTGCCTTTATCGGAGCGAATGCCACGGTAATCCAAGGAATTACCATCGGTAATAATGCCATCGTCGGAGCTGGCGCAGTTGTCTTGCGGGATGTACCCGCAGGGGTAACGGTGGTGGGCAATCCGGCGCGGGTGCTTGGGTAAACTTTGTTTTATCGACCCGCCTGACGTAGTAGTCGGTTCATAAGTCCTGATGCTTATTCAGAACACTATTTTTGGCGTAATTGTCGCGTAGTGACCTCCCTAGGTGATTACCGGGGACAAAGTCCCCGGTAAATTGTCTGACGGCTTACCGTTGATTGCCGCAGGCAATCCATTTACGATGACGGATGGTGATTACCCCGTACGTAGTAATCGCTACGCGATAGCGCATTCCGATTGACCCTACTTTATCAGTAAAATTCATGAACCCACCTAAGAGCGTATCTAAATTTAAGACCGGAGGCCCTCGGCTCGGAGGTCACTAACCGATGCGTCAAGCCAGGGAGACCTGTCCCCAAAACTCTGCTTCTTAGCAACCATTAATTGCACCCGCGTCCGCGCCCAAAAAGAACATGAAGCACAAAACACTGATCATAGCTGAAGCTGGCGTTAATCACAATGGCAGCCTTGAACTGGCGAAGCAACTGATTGACGTAGCCGTTGAAGCAGGGGTTGATTATGTGAAGTTTCAGACCTTCAAGACGGAGAAGCTGGTAAGTAAGAAGGCCGTCAAAGCTGCCTACCAGGTGGAAAATACGGGAGACGGTGGGGAGAGTCAGTTCGAAATGATCAAAAAACTGGAACTCGATCGTGAAACGCATGAGGTACTAATGGCTTACTGTGCCGCGAAAAACATCAAATTCTTTTCTACGGCATTTGATCTGGACAGTATTGACCTATTGGAAGCGCTGAACTTGCCACTGTATAAAATCCCTTCCGGAGAGATTACCAATCTGCCTTATCTGCAAAAAATTGCGTCCAAGGGAAAACCGGTAATTATGTCAACCGGTATGAGTAACCTGGCGGATATTGAAGCAGCTATTGACGTTATGCTCCAGTCGGGGCTCCAGCGAGATGCGCTGACGATACTGCATTGTAATACCGAATACCCGACGCCAATGGCCGACGTGAATTTGAAAGCAATGACGACCATTGCCAACGCTTTCGGAGTCAACGTCGGCTACTCTGACCATACCTTAGGTATTGAAGTACCCATTGCCGCCGTTGCCATGGGAGCGGTTTGTATTGAAAAACACTTCACGCTGGACCGCAATATGGATGGCCCCGATCATCGTGCCAGTCTGGAACCCGCAGAACTCAAGGCTATGGTGGCCGCCATCCGAAATATTGAACGGGCTTTGGGAGATGGGGTAAAGGCACCTTCTGCTTCGGAGTTGAAAAACAGGCCGATTGCCCGCAAGTCCATTCATTTGCTTCAGGACTTACCTGCTGGCCATTTATTGACGGCTGAGGACCTGAGTATGAAGCGGCCAGGTGATGGTATTTCCCCAATGAATATGGACTTGGTTATTGGACGAACCCTGAGTGAAGATCTGCTTGCAGAGACTAAAATTGAATTCCATCATCTCCGATGAGAATAGGAATCCTAACCAGTACGCGGGCCGATTACGGTATTTATTATTCCTTGCTTAAAGCGCTGGAATCGGACAAAGAAATAACCTTCGGCTTGTTCGTTTTCGGTACGCATCTCTCTGAGGAGCACGGGCATACGGTAGACTTGATCGAACGGGACGGGTACCCGATCTACGAACACATCGATACCTTACCCGATAAGGATGACCCTTTGGGAATCAGCCGGGCGATGGGGAAGACAGGAACTAACTTTGCTGAAGTTTGGGAACGTTGGGCCAGCCAACTTGACGTAGTTGTCGCCGTTGGTGACCGCTACGAAATGTTCGCCTCAGTGGCGGCAACGGTGCCTTTCGGAATGCAGGTGGCACATCTGCATGGCGGAGAGACCAGCCTTGGAGCAATTGATGATAAGTTTCGTCATGCCATTACCCTGATGTCAGGCTTGCACTTCACGACTACACCTGGGTATGCAGATAAGGTGGTACAACTCATCGGTACAAGCGCAGGCGTTTACTACGTTGGCGCACCAAGTCTTGACGGATTGGCCGAGTTGCCACAATTGACCGTTCCGGAAATGATGGATCGCTTTGGTACAGATTTTAGCCAGCCGACGGTATTAGTCACCTTCCATCCGGAAACAGTAGCCACTGATAAAAATGAAACTTACGGCAAGGAGTTGTGTGCGGCATTGGATGAATTGACCGATCGCTATCAGGTCGTGATTACGATGCCAAATGCAGATACTATGGGCTCTGTACTCCGCAGGCAGTTTTTGGCCTTGTCTGCAAAGAACAATCGAGTAATAACGATTGAAAATTTTGGGAAGATCGGCTACTTTTCGGCCATGCGCCATTGTGCTTTTCTGCTGGGGAATACCTCTAGTGGAATAATTGAAGCTGCGTCATTTCAAAAATACGCGATCAACCTTGGTGATCGGCAGAAGGGCCGTGAGCATAGTGAGAACCTGTTATCAATTCCGGTGGATACGGCTGGAATTGTGAAGGCGGTTGCTGAACTTGAGAAATCAGGCCTTAACTATAACGGAGATAATATCTACGTTAAAACAGGTGGGGCTGCCGCTGAAATAATCAAGGTGTTAATCAGCAAATACGCATAAATCATATGCAGCCTTACATTTTACGTCATTTAATAAGTCATGTCTCTCCGGTACGCGAAGCCTTGCGTCAGCTTGATGTTCTTGCCGCTGATGCCGTCCTTTTCCTTGTCGATGATGATCATCGATTGTTAGCTTCTCTTACGGATGGGGACATCAGGAGAGGACTGATCAACGGATTGGACCTGGCGGCTCCGCTAAGTAAGTTCACGCAGCAATCGCCGAAAGCTTTTGTACGAGGGAAATACGACTTAGAGCAAATGCAGAAGTGGAGGGAATTGAATTACCGAATCGTTCCGGTCGTAGACCAAGACAATAAGATAGTAGACATTGTCAACTTTCGGAAGCAACGCTCTTATCTGCCACTTGACGCGGTTATCATGGCAGGAGGGGTAGGCAGCCGATTAAGACCACTGACGGATATCATCCCCAAGCCATTACTTCCGGTGGGGGACAAGCCAATTATTGAGCATAACATTGATCGTTTACGCTCCTTTGGCGTCAAGCACTTGACGATCAGTATTAAGTATCTCGGCGAGCAGATTGTGGACTACTTTGGTGATGGAAGTCAAAAAGGTATGGACATTCGATATGTTACTGAAGAGGAACCAAGGGGGACCATTGGGGCGGTGTCTGAAGTTGACAAAGTATTCAATGACGTTGTACTGGTTATGAATAGTGATTTGCTCACCACCATTGACCTGGAGGGAATGTTTAATGATTTGCTGGAAAAGAATGCGGACATGGTAGTTGCGACGGTTCCTTATGAAGTGAAAATACCTTACGGCGTTATTGAAACAGAAGGGGATCTAATCAAGTCGTTAAGAGAAAAACCTACCTACACCTATTATTCTAATGCGGGGATTTATCTGATCAGAAAAGCGCACCTTGGTAAGATTCCTAAAGCTGGACGTTACAGCGCTCCGGATTTGATGGAACAACTCTATTCTACCGGGCACCGGGTTACTCATTTTCCCATTTTCGACTATTGGTTGGACGTAGG
>JBGCFZ010000419.1:0-5991 GCA_045110355.1 Lewinella sp.
TTTATTTTTAAGGTAGAAAATCCAGATATCTGTATCGAGTAAGTATTTAGTCATCTAGGTTTACTTCTCTTATTGAAATAGTTCTTGAACTGACAATATCGTCTCCATAGGCATCAGGCAAATCAGACCATAGACCTGATACTGAGTTTACCCTTGCTTCCCACTCTGCAGTAGATAGATGGGGGCCAGGAGGATCAATGTTCATATACCAAGGCGTTTCGTCTGAAGGGACAGGGGAATCCGAAATATTTAAGTTTTTTGGTGGCCATTCAATGTATTTTGCTTCCTGTACGGGGTCTCCCTCTTCTACCAAAGTCTCCGCTATCCAGCCTAAAAGCTTGACCCGGTCGGCTTTGGACAGCCCTAAAATCACTTCCTCAAAATTCTCAATGCCAGTTTCTACAGGAGCACCCATGGCGTATACTTTTTTTTGTTTGTCTTAAAGATACAACGAAAGGTCGTTCCCGATAGTTGCTACCTTTGTTACTCGCTTCGTTGTTGTCATTCGTTTAAGATGACAAATAAACCACCTCAATGCTATTACTTTCCATCCTCCTCGCCCTCCTTCCGGCACACGATTACCACGTCTCCAAAACGAATGTCCGGTACGTGGAAGACAAGCACCAGGTACAGGTAGAAATGCACCTTTTCGTGGAAGACCTGGAGAAAGACATGATGGCATCCGGCGCGCCGGAAGCGTTGGAGATTGGGACCAAACGGCAGCATGAGGACGCCGAGCGTTACCTTTTCAAATACCTCGAGCAGCACTTCACCGTCAACTGGAACGGAGCGGACCTCTCTTTTGAGGTGGTCGGCTACGAATTGGCCGATGATTTGCATGGCTTATGGATATATATGTTGACTGACGCTACCGACGGGCCGTCGGAGGTCATCATCAACAGCACGCTGCTTACCGGTACTTATGACGACCAGAAAAACATCGTGAAATTGTACGACGGGGCAGAGCGCTCCGCAACACTGCTGATGAGTAAGGACCAGCCTTCAGCGCGGTATTGAGGCATTTTTATGCGCACTACGACTTTTCGGAAAGTCGTAGTTGCAGCAGGTTTTGGCCCAATTCACCACCTGCTTCCTATCTTTACGCTGCAAAAAAACATTCGTCTTCATCAGTACCTCCTAAAACATCAGGAGCATATGAAGACTTACCCTCCCCCTCCGCCCGCCCTTCGGATTAAAGACCTTGGGACTGGCGATCAACCCCGCGAAAAGCTGATGGCACTGGGTGCCCGTGCGCTCTCCGACGCCGAAATCGTTGCCATCCTGCTGGGTTCCGGTATCCCCGGAGCGTCGGCGCTGGAAGTGGCCCGCCGACTTTTATTATCGGTTGATCACAACCTCCACGACCTTGCGCGCCGGGAAGTAACGGACTTGCGCCGTTTCTCGGGCATCGGCAGAGTACGGGCCATCCGGCTGGTCGCAGCTTTGGAGTTGGGGCGGCGGCGCGAAGCCGCCGCAGTGCGCGAGAAACCTTACCTGGGGAACAGCGAACAGTCCTTTGCTTACCTCCGTCCCCTTATCGGTGACCTGCCACATGAAGAGTTTCACTTGCTCTGCCTCAACCGGGCCAACCGTTTACTGGGGCATCACCTCATCAGCAAGGGTGGTGTGACGGGAACCGTAGCTGATGCAAAGACCATTTTCCGCGCTGCGTTGGGGCACGGCAGCGTTACTTCTCTGGTATTGGCACATAACCACCCCAGCGGACAGCCATTTCCTAGCCTGGCCGATATTCAACTGACCCGAAAACTGGCGGAAGGCGCTCGGAGCTTAGACCTTTACGTTCTTGACCACATCATCGTTGCTAATCGTTCATACTATAGTTTTGCGGACAGTGGCGCTTTGTATCCCGAAGAATGATATAGTGACCGAGCTGGTTGCTCCGGAGTCAATGGCCAGTAAGTCCTTTTTACACCTGGTAGGCGATACTCTTGTAGCATGGGTCTGATTGCGAGTCAGCGCTATGTGTCGACCCTTAGATTTTTAGCGTCACTATTCTACGATTCCCAACTAATCCCACAATCGCTTATCTTCGCGCCACTAAACCAAGTCGGAACCCGGTAAAGATAACTCTTTCCGGGGATGAACGACCACAAAATCAGCTTCAAATGGCCACTACCTCGGACATCAAAAACGGCTTTACCTTCAAACATAACAACGACATTTTTACCATTGTCGAGTTCCAACACGTGAAGCCTGGAAAAGGCCCCGCATTTGTACGGACTAAATTCAAGAGTCTGTCTACCGGACGGGTCCTGCAAGAAACCTTCCCTTCTGGTCATAAGATCGAAGAAGTAAGGGTGGAACGTCATAAAATGCAGTTTCTCTACAAAGATGACTTTGGGTACCACTTCATGAATAACCAGTCATACGAACAAGCAGCGATTGCCGATCAAATGATTGATAACCCTGGTATGTTGCGGGAAGGCGATACCGTTGAGGTGCTTTACAATACTGAAGACAATAGCCCATTGACGGTTGATTTGCCTCAGTACATCGAAATGGAAATCACTTACACCGAACCAGGTGTGAAAGGAGATACCGCTACGAACACGTTGAAACCTGCCACCGTTGAAACGGGGGCTGAGGTTCGTGTGCCACTTTTTATTAATGTTGGTGACCGAATCAAGATTGATACCCGTACAAATTCTTATGTTGAGCGCGCTAAAAGCAAATAACCCATGTCCTTTAAAGAAATTCAGGAGCTGATTAAGCTCATCGCAAAGACGGAACTCTCCGAATTCAAATATGAAAAGGGAGACATTAAAATGCACGTCAGAGGAAAGTCCTACGTAACCAAAAACGTAGGTGCTCAGCACACCGGCGGCCCTTCTATTATCAACGTCCCCGCAGCCGCCCCTGCTTATCCTGCGGCGCCTGCACCTGCGGCCGCGCCTGCTGCTGCTGCACCTGCTGCCGCGGCGCCTGCCGCTGCTGCTGCGCCTGCTGCTGACGATGAATCAAAGTACGTAATGGTCCGTTCCCCGATGATCGGTACCTTCTACCGGTCACCATCTCCGGAAAAGGGACCTTACGTCAAAGTTGGGGATACCATCAGTAAGGGGGATACGGTTTGTATCGTTGAGGCAATGAAACTGTTCAACGAAATTGAATCGGAAGTAAGCGGAAAAATCGTCAAAATGCTGGTGGAAGACGCACAGCCAATCGAGTACGATCAGCCGCTGTTCCTGGTTGACCCATCCTAGAAGCAGGGTCGATTACAGTGTAAGTCGGGTCTTATCCTTAAATAATCACCCCGCCAGTCATAGGCTGGTGGCGGGTGAAATAAAGCCAATTTTATGGCCGAGAAGTTCAAGAAAATCCTGATCGCCAACCGTGGTGAAATTGCCCTGCGCATCATCCGGACTGCCCGCGAAATGGGCATCAAAACGGTTGCCATTTATTCAACAGCCGACCGGGAGAGCCTTCACGTCCGCTTTGCTGACGAGGCCGTTTGTATCGGTCCTCCATCTTCTACGGACAGCTACCTGAGCATCCCAAAGATCATGGCTGCCGTAGAAATTACCAATGCAGATGCAGTCCATCCTGGCTATGGTTTCCTGTCTGAGAATGCTGATTTCGCTGAAATTTGTACCGAGTATGGTATAAAGTTTATCGGTCCTCAGCCCCAGCACATCCGCCAAATGGGAGACAAGATCACGGCCAAAGACACGATGATCAAGGCCAAGGTTCCCGTAGTGCCGGGAGATGGTGCCTTGCTGAAAAGTGTGGAAGATGGCCTGAAGCAAGCTAAGGAAATGGGCTACCCCGTCATGATCAAAGCCACCGCCGGTGGCGGTGGTAAGGGCATGCGGATGATCCCTAAGGCAGAAGAGTTTCAGAGTGCCTGGGACAGCGCCCGAGCCGAAGCTAAAGCAGCCTTCGGTAATGATGGCATGTACATGGAGAAGTACATCGTTAAGCCGCGGCACATCGAAATACAGGTGCTCGGTGACCAGTACGGAAAGGTCATCCACCTCTCCGAGCGTGATTGCTCCGTCCAGCGTCGCCACCAGAAGTTGGTGGAGGAGTGCCCTAGTCCCTTCATGACCGATGAACTTCGTGAGGCCATGGGCCAGGCGGCCATTCAGGCAGGTGAGGCCATCAACTACGAAGGCGTAGGTACGGTGGAATTCCTGGTAGATGCTGACCGGAATTTCTATTTCATGGAAATGAATACCCGGATTCAGGTAGAGCATCCCGTAACTGAAGAGGTCATCGACCACGACCTGATCAAAGAACAGATCAAAGTTGCCTACGGTGAGCCAGTATCTGGCGAAAACTATTACCCTAAGGGCCACGCCATCGAATGCCGGATCAATGCGGAAGATCCCTGGAATAACTTTCGCCCAAGTCCCGGCAAGATCAACAGCTTTCACAGCTCTAAAGGCCACGGCGTTCGGGTAGATACCCACGTCTACGCCGGCTACACAATTCCTCCATACTACGATAGCATGATTGCTAAGCTAATCGTACGCGCACCAACGAGAGAGGAAGCCATAACTAAAATGGAAAGGGCCCTTAATGAATTCATCATTGAAGGCGTAAAGACCACCGTTCCTTTCCACCAGTGGCTAATGAAACAAGAAGATTTTCGGAATGGTGATTTTGATACCGGTTGGCTTGGCCAACAGGAGTTACCGACAAATAAGTAGGTCAAAATATAACGATTACGAAGTGGATTGGATATAACTGCCACGTAAAATTGAACCCCGGTCTTGCTTACGCAGGGCCGGGGTTCATTATTTAGTGCATATTCGGGCGTTTGATTCCCGGCAGTGGCAATGGTTATACCGCAGCACCCGCCATTTTGAGTAATTCGACGGTTTTCCGGATGCCTTCATCTTCGCTGAGTTCGCTGCCTTCGTATTCTACACCGATCCAGCCAGTGTAGCCTGCGTCTTTAACCGTTTTAAGGATGCGCTTGTAGTCACTCTCTGTTTCCCAGCCTTCGGCATCGAAGTTGTGCGTTTTGGCGGAAACTGCCTTGGCGAAGGGCATCAATTCTGTAACGCCCTGGTAGCGGTCATACATTTCCTTGCAGCCGTCGGGCGACCGCTCAATGCAGAAGTTGCCGAAATCCGGCAAAGTACCACAGTTGTCCATGCCCGTGGCGGCAATGACGTCGCTCAGCCATTTACCATTGGAACTGAAACCTCCGTGGTTTTCTACGATGACGTTGATGCCAACCGTTTTGGCGTATTCGCTCAACTTACCCAGGCCTTCGGTAGCGGCGCCCGCAACTTCTTCGGCCGTCCCCTTGCCGGCAGCGTTGACTCGGATGCTGTGGCAGCCCAGGAATTTGGCGGCATCAACCCATTTGTGGTGGTTTTCAACGGCCTGCATCCGGGCCTTTGCGTCGGCATCTCCAAGCTGGCCTTCCCCGTCGCACATGATCAGTACTGAAGTGGCACCGTGAGCGTCCGCCCGCAGCTTCATTTCCTTGAGGTAGTCCATGTCGGTCGCCTTGTCCTTAAAGAACTGGTTGACGTATTCGAGGCCACTAATACCAAAATCTACCTTAGCTTTCCTTGCGAAGTCCAGGTTGTCCATGTCTCCGGCAAAGAGTGTTTTGTGGAGGCTCCACTGCGCCAGGCTAATGTCGAACCAAAGTGGGGTGGCTGCCGTACTGGCCATCTCTGGTTTTTCGGTAGTCGCTTCCGCCTCGGCTTTAGGATCTGCGCCGCAGCTAAGTAGCCCGGTGGTGCCAAGAAGGCCCAGGCCCAGGCCTGCGGTAGTGGATTTACGAAGGAATGTGCGTCTTTGCATAATGGATGGTTTTGAGGTGTAGAGATACGGAAAAAAAGGGATTTATCTCGTTTTTCAGTTGTTAGGTGTGTATACCAGATTGCAGGTTCGTCTGTAAAAGCGAGTTATTTTAATCGGCGGTAGCCGACACGAGCGCTAGCGAGCATCGGCACAGCTCGTTAGAGCTTTATAGCACAGGCCTGCGTTTTAACGCAGGTAAGGCCC
>JBGCFZ010000420.1:0-3687 GCA_045110355.1 Lewinella sp.
GCTTATCCAGCGTTTGCCAGAAAGTCGATACCAATCCAAGTCAAAATAATTAATGCCTCCATCAACCACGAACATACTAGATTCCAACAAACTGTCCTCTTTACAGTACGCCACGGTATTTATCTGTTTCCTGATGAATATTCTGGACGGTATGGACGTACTGGTCATCTCCTACTGCGCGCCCGCCATCGCCAGTGCATGGAACGTCGGGCCGGAGGCTTTGGGCGTTGTCTTTAGTGCGGGACTGGCGGGTATGGCCGTAGGCGCCTTATTTCTGGCACCCTTTGCCGACCACATCGGCCGCAAGAAGATGATCCTGCTGAGCGCCTTCATCGTAGGCGGTGGGATCTTCCTAACGTCTTTCTGCTCGTCCGTCTCCCAGCTGGTTCTGCTTCGCTTCCTGAGCGGACTGGGCATTGGGGCGATGCTGGCCAGTACTGCCTCCCTCACCGCAGAGTATACCCCCGACCGGACTAAAGACTTCTGGGTGAGTTTTGTCCTGTCCGGATATCCTGTCGGAGCGGTACTCTCCGGCTTGGTAGCCGCTAGAGTAGTCCCGGAAAGTGGCTGGAGCACCATGTTCCAGCTCGCCGGGCTGATGTCTTTCATCACCATCCCCCTGATCTGGTTTTTCCTTTCGGAATCGGTCGATTTTTACCTGCGCAAACAACCAGTGGGTGCTTTAGAGAAGGTCAATAGGATTATGGGCAAAATGAACCGGGAGCACCTCCGGGAACTACCCCCGAAACCTGCTGCAAAAACCACGCTCCCCGTCGGTGAGCTGATGGGGCCAGTATACCGCTTACCGACCCTAAAATTGTGGGCAGCACTGTTTCTCTCCTTCGCAGCGCTCTACTTTCTGGTCAGCTGGATCCCAAAGCTGGCGACCAATGCGGGCCTCTCTCTCTCCCTGGCCATTTACGCCGGAACCGTTTTTAACCTGGGCTCGTTTCTTGGCATCATCACCCAGGGGTACTTTTCCTCCCGCTATGGGCTGAAGCGAACGATCAGCCTCTTTTTTATCCTTACGGCCATCCTGATGGCCGTGTTTAGGCTGTTCATCGGTTCAGACGCACTGCTCGTTTTGCTGGGATTACTGGGCTTCGGTATCCAGGGCGGCTTCGTCGGCTTATACGCCGTGGCGGCCCGGTTGTACCCGACCGATTTCCGTACCATGGGCGTGGGCTGGTCGATTGGCATTGGTCGGCTAGGCGCAGTGATCGGGCCCGCACTCGGAGGGGTGCTTATCGGTGCCGGAGTAACCATGGCCGGTAGCTTTATGATCTTTGCCGTTCCCACCTTACTGGCTGGAGTAATGACCATTCTGATCTCTTCAAAAAAAGTATCCTAAAAAACCTGATCACTAAGCCGTGAAAATAAGAACCATGAAAACCAGCTATCTCGTCAAGGGCATCCGCACCCCCTTTGGCAGTTTCTGCGGAACACTTGCCCCCATCCGAACCGACGACCTGGCCGCGATCCCAATCAAAGCATTGGTTGATCAGTTCTCCGGCATCCCGCCGGATGCCTACGACGAGGTGGTGCTGGGTTGTGCCAATCAGGCCGGCGAAGACAACCGTAATGTAGCCCGCATGGCCCTATTACTGGCGGGCTTACCCTGGTCGGTACCGGGAGAAACGGTCAATCGGCTTTGTTCCTCTGGGATGTCTGCCATAATCCACGCCAACCGGGCCATCAAAGCCGGCGATGCAGACCTCATGATTGCCGGCGGCGTAGAGCATATGACCCGCGGCCCCTGGGTCATCTCCAAAGTGTCCAAACCCTTCGGCCGCGACGCGGAGATGCACGACAGCAGCTTCGGCTGGCGCTTCATCAACAAGCGCCTACAGGCCATGTACGGTACCGACGGCATGGGCGTCACGGCCGAAAACCTGGCGGAGATGTATAACCTCAGCCGTGAAGACCAGGATAAATTCGCTTACTGGTCGCAGATGAAGGCCGCTAAGGCACGGGCCAGCGGCCGCCTCGCCAAAGAGATTGTCGGCGTAGAAATTCCGCAGCGCAAAGCGGATCCTATTCTCTTCGATCAGGACGAATTTATCCGCCCTAACACTTCCCTGGAGGTGCTGGCCAAACTCCGGACGGCCTTCAAAAAAGAAGGAGGAACCGTTACGGCCGGTAACGCCTCAGGACTTAACGACGGAGCCGCCGCGACCCTGATCGCCTCTGAAGCAGCGGTAAAAAAATACAAACTCGAACCCCTCGCCCGCATCGTCAGTTCCGGCGTCGTTGGCGTAGAACCCCGGATCATGGGCATCGGCCCTGTAGGTGCCTCCCGCAAAGCCCTCAAAAAAGCTGGCTTAACCCTCGACCAGATGGACATCCTGGAACTCAACGAAGCCTTCTCGGCTCAGGTACTGGCCTGCACCCGTGAACTTGGCATCGCCGACGATGATCCCCGCATCAACCCCAACGGTGGGGCCATCGCCCTCGGCCATCCGCTTGGGGTATCGGGAACAAGAATTCTACAAACCGCTGCCATCGAGCTGCACGAACAGAACAAAAAATATGCCCTGGCCGCCATGTGCGTTGGGGTCGGACAAGGCTATGCCACCATTTTGGAAAAAGTATAATTGAAAATCATGAAACAAGTTCCACAAATCAGCGTACAGGAAGCTGCCGATTTAATTAAAAACGGTGACGTTATTCTCGGTGGAGGTTTCGGTATGACCGGCAATCCCATCCACATTCTCCATGCCCTCTCTGAAACAAAAACCAAAGACCTAACCTTCATTGGCAACAACGTCGGAGAAAGAAATATGGGCGGAGGAATACTCCTCAACAACGGTCAATTGAGAAAAATGATCGGCTCATATTTCACCTCTAACCCTGATGCGGTAAAAGCTGCACAAGAGGGCAAAGTGGAATACGAGCTCCTGCCCCAGGGCACCCTTGCCGAAGCCATCCGCGCCGGCGGCGCGGGTATTGGTGGGTTCTATACCCCGACTTCCGCCGGCACCCTCATCGCTGAGGGAAAGGACACCCGGGAGATCGACGGCAAAACCTACGTCTTCGAGAAAAGCATCCGGGCCAACGTCGCCCTCATCCGTGCCTGGAAGGCCGACACTGCGGGCAACCTTACTTACCGGATGACCGAGCAGAACTTCAACACCGCTATGGCAATGGCTGCTGACCTCGTCATTGTCGAGGCCGAGCACATCGTGCCAGTGGGAGAAATTGACCCTAATACCATCCATACCCAAGGCTGCTTCGTGGATTACCTTGTGCAGGCCCATACCAGCCTCGAAGACCTCGGGTCTTCAGCTTCGGTAAAATCCAGCGAAAAGAAAACGGACGCGTCTCGGACAAACATGGCAAAACGAGCACTGCAGGAACTCAATAAGGGAGACGTAGTGAATCTTGGCATCGGCATCCCGACCCTCGTCGGCGATTTTATTACGCCCAAAGACGGCATCATCCTGCACACCGAGAACGGTATGTTGGGCGTAGGCCCCGCGCCCACCGATGGTGGCGGTGCGTTGGATTACCCCGTCAACGCTGGCAAAGTCCCGGTCACGGCCCTGGAGGGAAGCAGCTATTTCGACAGCACCCGCTCGTTCGCTATGATTCGCGGCGGACACGTCGACGTGGCCATCATGGGCGGCCTCCAGGTCGACGAAGCCGCTAACCTGGCCAACTGGGCCGTGCCGGGCAAGCCCCTGCTGG
>JBGCFZ010000421.1:0-14912 GCA_045110355.1 Lewinella sp.
TGCACGTAGGAAGGAGAAATAGAAAGGAGTACCGCCTCCCAAATGGAGCACAAGAAGGAGAAAGCGATGGAAACAAAAGCAAAAAGGAGTAGTGTGGTCATATTGGGTGGTTGCCGGAGGTCGGCCTTTTGGAGAACACAAAGGTAACGAATGAGTGAATGGGAGAAGGAAAAAATGGAGGAGAGAATAAGCTACCGCAATAACCACTCACTCCGCTAAGGTGCACTTCGTAGCTGCCTCCGGCGGTCGTTCGCCATGGTGAGCAAGCAACGCGAAGTGAACGGCACTTGCGGTAGCCATTCTCTCATTCAATAATTCTCTCCTTCAATTATTTGATTGTCGTAGCGACTGTTTCAAAAGACCAATAATCATTTTAGCGCTTGATTTGCGTTAGTAGTCAATCGCTCTATTAGGGCGCGGTCGCAGGTGCCGTATGATGGACAAGAGGAGCAGTGACAGAAAGACGAACCGTATTCACCCGCCAAACCGGCGACCAAATTCATCTACCCTTCAAGCAAATCCATCATATTATGTCTGATAAAAAGACGCGTCGGGAGTCCCCCGCCGTGAACGCCGGCTCTATGGCCGACATCGCCTTTCTGCTGCTTATTTTCTTTCTGGTCACCACCACTATTCAGGAAGATCAGGGAGTACTTGTTAAACTTCCTATCTGGGCTCCTGATGAAGAAATCGTCCAGGCAAACTCCGAAAACGTACTTACAGTAATGGTCAATAAAAATGATTTTTTACTGATCGAAGATAATTCAGCCGAAGTGAACGATATTCCTCGACTACTACGTGAACATGTTATCTCTCCATTGCGGAAACCCAATCAAGCCGTTGTCTCTCTTACCCACGACCGGGGCACCAGCTACGCCCGCTACCTCGAAATCTACGACGCCTTGAAAACCGGTTATATCCTGATGTGGGACGACTTGGCGAACCGTCGGTTCGGCGCTCGTTTCGATATGCTCGACGCTGCGCAGCAGCGTTCCATCAAGGACGAGATCCCGATGATCATTTCCGAGGCGGAGCCTAGTGATGTGGACGGAATGGCGGGGAGTTAGTGGGTAGCAATTGTTGGTAGTGCGTAGGCAGTAGCAGGCAGTTTATCATAACATTACTACCCGCTACAAACTATCCAGGATTTACTATGGACTACCGACTAAAAACAGCTCTCCACCACTGATTCGGCCAACAATTTATAGCCTTCAGCATTGAAGTGAATCCCATCAGCACTAAACTCCAGCAAGGCGGCACCGGGCTTTTTCTGAAAATCCACGAGGCAGAAACCTTCGGCCGTAGCCGCAGTTCTGATGCGTTCAGACAGGTCCTTGAGGCAGGTTGAAACACCCTGAAATTCGTCATTAACCACCTCGTTCGCTCCTGCGGCAGGCGGCGTAATGAGGATGATACGAGGGACTTTCTGGCCGCGTTCGGCAAAAAAGGCCTTAGTCCGGTTAAGCATAGTTGTCAGGTGTTCGTACACTTTTTCTCGCTGGTCACTGTACTCGGCCTTACAGTCGTTGGTCCCCAGGCTGATCAGAATCTCGTCGATCTGTCCCATTTCTGCGTAGCCCTTTCGGAGGTAAGCCGTCAGGTTTTCGAGGGAATTGCGACGGAGTTCCCCCATACCGTCAAATCCAAAGGTGTTACCACCGATAGAAGTATTCACCAGTGGGCCACCACCTCTTAGTTCCTGCAAGTGATAGACCCAGCCTTTGTTTGCTCCATTACTGTCTCCGATCACCAACAGGTGACGTTTATTTAAAGGGGCGCTACACGTGAAAAACGTTAGCAGCAAAAAGTAGAGAATATAGCGCATGGTATGATAACGGAGTTTTCCTGATGGTATTTTTTCTTTGGCGCAAGGTAAGGTTTTAGGATTCAGGGTTCAGGAATCAGCGGTCAGGGCTTAGGTTTTAGGGTTCAGCAGTCAGGTTTCAGGATTTAGGTTTCAGGATTTAGGTTTCAGGATTTAGGGTTCAGGATTTAGGGTTCAGGGGACAGCGGTCAGGGTTCAGGGTTTTCCTAAGAGCTGAATACTGCGTACTGAATACTGATGCCTGAAGACTGAGTCCTGAAATCTGAATACTGAGCCCCGTAACCTCCTAGCCAAAAGTTGAACGCAGCCACTTCCATTCCATGGCGGCGATAGCCGCCAGAAGGCTTACGAACACGGCTCCTCTTGTCCACCATGCTGCACCTGCGACCTCGCCCAGGTATACTGCTCCTACGGCCAGTAATGCATAGCTGAGCACCCTTCCCCAGGGGTAATTGACCGGAAAGAACCGCCGGGAAACCAACCAAGCGAGGAATGACATGACCACAAAACAGGCGAACATTGCCCAGGCGGGAGCCCACAGGCCATAAACCGGAATAAATGCCATGCTGCCACCAACGACGATGGCACTTCCGATCAAGGCGATGGCTCCACCGTAAATGGTCTTATCCGTTAGCTTATAGGCTACGCTCAGGTTAGAAAACAGCCCAAAACAAAAATTAGCGGCCAGCAATAAGGGCAAGACATAAAGCCCTCCCCGGTTTTCTTCATCAAGAAAATATTGCAGCCATGGTAAAAACAATAGGATGCCAGCTGAAGCCACCGTTGCGACGATGGCATAAGCACGCATCGCATCGGCATAGATGGTTTTATCGGCCGTGGCCACGTCCTTACCTGCCTGCCGGAAAAAGAACGGCTCTGCCGCATAATTGTAGGCAGTAATGAAGAGGTTAAGGAAAACTGCCAGCTTCATGGCAGCCCCGAAATCTCCCGCAAAGGCGAGGTTTTGAGTCACCGTTCCACCGTGGTAAAATTTGATAATTGAGGGAGCCACCAGGAAGTTGGTGATGCCCGCAACGCCCACCACCGTAAGCGGCAGAGCGTAGGTCAGCATCGTACGCAGCGAGGGAGCCAGCTTACTTATTTCATGCGCATCGATAACCTTCTCCCCTAGTCGCTTCCGGCCATATTTCACTGCTCCGTCCAACAGCAACAGGACATACCGAAAAGCGGAGGCCATGGTAATACCAAAGAGGTAATACCCAACCTGATAGTTTTCATCGAAGGGCCAACCGATTTGCTCCGCCAACCAGTCTGAATTCCATCGCCAAAAAAACAGGAGGAGGAAAATCATCAGGATGTTAAAGAGGACGTTTCCCAGGTTAACCAATACAAAAAACCAGGGTCTTTGCTCAAGGCGTAGCCTGGCCAGGGGGACCATTGACAAGGCATCTAGGGCAACGGTGGCCAGGACCAACTGCACGTAAATCACCCGATCCGGGTACTGCAAAGCATCCGCAAGCGGATAGGAAAACAGGAGAAACAGTCCAATAACTACAGCGACAGAAATGATCACCCAGCGCTGTGCTTTTTGAAAAACGGCCTGTGCGTCGTATTTATCCCGGCTGGCAAAACGAAAAACTACGGTATCCATCCGAAAAACCAGCACAGCGATCAATAAAGCCGTATAAAACATCAGATCGCTGACTACCCCAAACTCTGCGCGGTCCATCACCTGGAGCACCCAATAGGTAGCAATACCAAAGCTCAACAACCGTCCGAGCACACTGCTCAGCCCGTAGATAATGGTTTCTCCGCCTAATTTTTTCAACGACATGCAGCAAAGGTAGAATAGATGCTGGGCATTGTGTACCACAACTAGCCTACGTAAGGGAAACTGGAGCAGTTGTGGATGATTACCTGTTAAGCGCAAAGATAGCCGGAATCTTGCTCCGCTCAATTACTCACAGACGGTCTTCGGCCTTATAGACGGACTTCGCCCTTTTAGGCGCTTCGTTGATAGTGCTATACCTCAATGCACCAACGTGGGATCAACGCCAAATTGGGCTGTACGGGCAATTTCTATGTCTTCCGCTACCCAATTAGATATTTGTCTCCAGGATTAAAAAAAGAAGTGTGTAGTTATGAAACATTTCGCAAGGTAACAAAAGACAATAGTAAACTGAAAGCGAAGAGTTTAAAAGCCAAAGCCACCTGAAAGCCAACGGATCGGCCGTCTACCATAAGCTGTCGTTCGTCGAAAACGGCAAGCCCCATAAAACAAAAAAGCTACTTTTGGGCACTATGGATTTAATGGAAAACTTTCGCGTAGCTTGGCGTAGTGTTATGGCTAATTTGTTACGTGCGTTGCTAACAACCATGATCATTGCTGTGGGCATCATGGCACTGGTCGGGATTCTTACTGCCATTGATGCAGCGATCTATTCGCTTTCTTCCAGTATTTCCAGTCTTGGTGCCAATACCATTGAGATTGAGCGGGTGAGTACGAGGCTACGGGGAAACCGTGGGCCACGCAAACGCTCAGCTCCCTTTACCTATGACCAGGCAATGGAATTTGCAGAAAAATACGACTATCCTGCTGACGTGAGCGTAAGCTTTTTTGCCACCGGCACTACGGTAGTAAAGTACCAGGATAAAGAAACCAATCCTAATTTCTCTGTTTGGGGTTCCAGTGTAAACTACCTCAACAGCAAAGGTTATGAGATTGACATGGGCCGTAACTTCACGTCCCGGGAGACGGCAGAGGGCGGTAATATTGCCGTCATTGGTTCAGGTGTTGTAGATGATCTTTTTGAAGGCAAGGTCAGCAATGCTATGGGCAAGGAAATTTCCGCTGGACCGCTTCGTCTTCGGGTAGTTGGGGTGCTGAAAACACGAGGCAGCGCCATGAACGGCAATCAGGACAATCGGGTCCTCATCCCGCTGCAGTCCGCAAAACGGTTTTACGGCAGTAACCAAACCAGTTACGACATCCTCATTGCGCTCAAAGATCCTACCGCAGTAGATGCCGCCATAGCTGAGGCAACCGTTACCATGCGCAAAGTACGCCGCCTTCGTGCTGGAGAAGACAACGATTTTGAGGTAAATAACTCTTCTGATCTGGTCAGCATCATCAAAGAAAACACCGTAACGCTGCGGCTCGCAGCGGTATCCATCGGGTTGATGACCCTCTTGGGTGCAGCCATCGGGTTAATGAACATCATGCTAGTGTCCGTTACCGAAAGGACAAAGGAAATTGGTGTTCGGAAAGCACTAGGTGCTACCCGCAGAAACGTACTGCTTCAGTTCCTCGTAGAGGCCATCGTTATCTGCCAGATCGGCGGCATCCTCGGCATCATCGGAGGTGTGGCGTTAGGTAACCTGGTTGCCTGGGCTACTGGTGGGGGCTTTATTATCCCCTGGCTCTGGATCGGACTCGCACTGGTTGTTTGTACGGTCGTTGGGTTGCTCAGTGGGCTTTACCCCGCCATGCGCGCTGCTGCCTTGGATCCCATCGAATCGCTGCGCTACGAATAAAAGCCTACAGATTTTATGGACGGTCGCTGCGCGACCTTGATAGATTGATAGTAAGTAGATTGATAGGCGCGAAGCGCGTCTACCAAGGCCACAAGCCGTCTAAATATTGTTCTCTGTATCGGGAAACACCACCTTAGGTTCAAACTTAAGGGCTTCCTCCTCCGTCATGTAACCATAGGCGATAATGATCACCAGATCACCGGGCTGACAGCGGCGGGCAGCAGCACCATTAAGACAAATGATTCCCGAACCTTCTTCTCCACGGATGGTGTAAGTCTCGATTCGTTCACCGTTGTTGTTATTCACGATCTGAACCTTCTCGCCCTCAATGATGCCTGCGGCATCGAGCAAAAGCCCGTCGATGGTAATAGAACCTACGTAATTGAGGTTGGCCTCAGTGATGGTAGCGCGGTGGATTTTACCTTTAAAACGTTGAATGAGCATAATCTGAGGGGATAAATAGTTGGTGTGACAACCTTTAGACGTAAGGTTGACGCGAAAGGAACGCTAAAGAAAGGTTAAGGGTTGGGTAAATCGACGATTCGGTTGTCAATTAGCCGAACACTGCCGCATCGAACGGCGGCAGCAACGACTAGTTCACGGACATTATCACCGTCGATATAAGGCAACAGTGTATCTCCATCAAAGATCTGGATGTATTCGGGGTCCAGCAAGTCGTGTTCACCGAGCCCTGAGAGGGCCAATTGCTCCAAAGGCTGGGTGGGCCAGCCAACGGCCAGGCCGGCAACAACGGCTGCGAGATGGCGATTAATCAATGCTGCTGCGGCTCGTTCAGTGGGGCTCAGCAACTGATTACGGCTGCTCATGGCCAGTCCGTCGGATTCCCGTACCGTAGGTACTACCAGTACTCGCACCAGCATATCCAGACGTTGAATCATTGTTCGAACTACCGCTACCTGCTGGTAATCTTTTTGCCCAAGCACCAGTGTGTCTGGCTGTACTATTTCCAGTAAACGGCTGACCACCTGAGCGACGCCATCGAAATGACCGGGGCGGTTTGCGCCCTCCATAGTGGCGGTGAGGGGCCCAAAGTCAATGTCTTTGGCCGCGCTTTTTTTCATGCCTTCCGGATACACGTCTTTCACGCCGGGCAGGTACAGCAGATCACAACCATGCGCTTCGAGCAGGCCAGCGTCTTTTTTTGGTGTTCGGGGGTATTTTTTTAGGTCTCCCCCTTCGTTAAACTGGGTCGGATTCACAAAAATGCTCGCCACGACCAAGTCGTGGTGTTTGGCAGCGGCCTTGATCAGGGCCATGTGGCCTGCGTGCAAAGCCCCCATTGTTGGGACAAATGCAATCCGCTTATTAGCAGGCAATGCCTTACGTAATTCGGCAGCTTTCTTTAATATTCGCATGAATCATTCTATTTCTCGGGCGCGGACGCTGGTGCAAAAGAAAAGGGATAAAAGAGCAAGGAAGATGAGGATCAAGTTAAAAAGGGATGGAATAAAGGGAAAGAGGATAGTTTGAGTGTAACAACGTGCCGTGTCAGGAACTCTGCTACTTCCAACCCTAACATTGCACCTGCGGCCCCGCCTAAAACCGAGCTTAAAATCAGCACTGGAAAACCTCGTCAACTTTCCAAAACGGCGGCGAAGATAGTCCGTGTCCATAATATTTCGTAAATTTGCCCCCGATCTGGCGATAAGCTGGGTATTTCAGCGAATCATAATGGTGGTCCGCCGAGTCTTATAAAACCTGAATTGATACCGATAGCGATATGAGTAAACAAAAGGTGCTTATTGTCACCCAAGAGATGGATCCGTACACCGCATTGAACGATATATCTACTACCGTACGGGCCCTGGCCCCTCACCTACAGAAAAACAAGATGGAAATCCGCGTGCTCATGCCACGCTACGGAACCATCAACGAACGTCGCCATCGCCTCCATGAAGTTGTTCGCCTTTCCGGCATGAACATCATTGTTGACGATAACGACTACCCGCTGATCATCAAAGTCGCCTCTTTGGCTGAAAAGAGTGTGCGCATGCAGGTTTACTTCCTCGATAACGAGGATTTTTTCAAGCGTAAATTCGTTCACCACGACAAAGATGGCAAGCCCTTCGACGACAACGCCGATCGTACTGCCTTCTTCTGTAAAGGAGTGATTGAAACCGTTAAGAAGTTCGGCTGGCCGCCAGACATCATCGCCTGCCATGGTTGGATGACAAGCCTGATTCCTTTCTACTTACGGACTGCTTACCAGACGGAACCACTTTTCGAAGACAGCAAAATCGTGTACAGTCTTTACCAGCAGGGTGCTGAAGATCACATCGATCCTGATTTCGCCATGAAGGCCAGCATCAACGCCCTGTCTGAGGATGACCTGAAGCCTTTCATGAACGGCGACAAGCCAGATCTTCATGCCGGAGCCGTCAAATATGCCGATGCCGTCATTAAAGGTTCTGCTGAACTCACTGATCATAACGAAGCTCTACTGACCAACTGCGGTAAGCCCGTACTCGATGTACAGGGAGAGGAAGCACCGGCTGCCTCTCTGGAATTTTACCACAGCCTGCTGGAAGAAGAGGTAGCAAAGTAAATTTGTTAACCAACCTTTCCTAAAAAAATACCGTCTTTACTATACAAAGCAAGTCCTTTCCGTTCCCTGGGGAGGACTTGCTTTTGTTCTCTACCTAACTTCTTTTAGGGAACAGGCAATGTCTCAAAGAGCATCTTACCGTAAGACTATTTACTCCCCCCTCCCGAATGAAACAAACGTTTTTCTACCTGAGCGCATTAGTATTCATTGTACTAACCTCCTGTACGGAACCGATTACTGTCGGTAATGACCTGCTGGATGATGACCGCGCCACCCTTGGCCAAACCACTGACATCCCCTTCACCACAAGGGTGGTTCGGGACGACAGCCTGCTCACCTTTGACGCCTCAGATAATGTAGCCCTTTCCGGATTCACTTTCGGGAAGTTACAAGATGATGTCTTCGGAACCTGGAATCATAGCACGTACTTAATTCCTTCTATTCCACGTAGTACTACTACCGGCCTCCGGATTGCACCGCCTTTCGCTTTTACCGATCGGTTGGTAGATTCCGTGGTGCTGATTTTGCCAATCGATACTTCTTATGCTTTCTACGGTCCCGACCGAACCTTTGGCGTAAGAGCTGCATTGATTTCTAACCTGGTAGACCTGACCACGGACTACTATCCGGACGTAACACTTCTCACTAATCTGGCTGACGTCAATGCGATTGATCAGTTTTCCGCTACGACAACATCTACCCTACTGTACGATACGCTTTACTCCTCAAGCGGAGACAGCATTACCGCAGCCCACATCCGGATCCGATTTAACAGTACCTTCCTGGATGACGTCAACTCCCGGGATGAAATCACCTTTCAGAACGATACGATGCTGGCTACTTTATTGGCTGGTGTATTGATGGAGCCCGCAGATGATGTTGATGGCTTACTGGGCATTCAGCCTCAGCCTTCCGGAGTAACTCCTTTTTCTGGTTTCTACTTCTTCTATCAGGATACTTCGGCCGAAATGAGCCCACAGATCTATCGGATGCCGCTTTCACTTTGGTTGCCAAACTATGAAAAGTCCTTTACGGGATCACTTACCGGGGATTTATTAACGGATGACCTTGATTCGACCCAACTTGCCCTTGGAGGTCAGGAAAGTGTGATGATAGAAATCACGCTCACCGATCTAAACGCCTTGAGCGATAAGGTTATTAACCAGGCTGAAATCAAATTTTTCCAGGAAGTAATTGAAGGTTATGCAGCAGACTTGTATCCGGAACCAGAATTTGTGGGACTGTACTATGAGAATTCCAGTGGCAATCTGATTACGATCAGAGATCGGCAGCTGCTGATAAATGGAGATCAGTCCGCTATCGTCCAGGATTTCCTCGGTGGCAATGCACAGCGTGATGAAAACGACAACCTTTTCTACAGGAATCGCTTCTCCGTTCACCTTCAGGAGATGATCGAAGGCATCGTTCCAAATAAGATTTATCTTCGCGTAGTCCCTACAGATCGTGACCCCAGCAGGGTTATTCTTCGTGGTAGCGGGGCTGACGAATTGCCAGCTTCCATTCAGGTAACATTTACAGAAATTGGCAACTAAGTACGTCAGGCCAATCTAAGTTTCATTGCACTAGAAAGGGAAAAAGCCGGTTATTGCTTGAAAAAGAGCAGGTTACAGATTTCGAACTGTAACCTGCTCTTTCAGGGTTGTGGGGGGGCCTAGCATTACCTATCCAGCGGATTTGTCCACTAAAAATTCATGCCTTGTGACCAAGACAAACTATGGCAGTCTAAATTACGTTACTATCCCGTTAAGTGCCATCCGGCATTTTCCTGAATCCCGAACATCGTCTCTCTTACCAGTGGGGCTCACTAAGACTTAATTATGTGTGGAATTGTAGGTTACATCGGCCATCGACAGGCGGATGAACTCATTATAAAAGGACTCGAAAGACTCGAGTACCGTGGTTATGACAGTGCCGGTATTGCCATTATTAATAATGGACTGGCAGTTTTCAAGAAGGCAGGTAAAGTAGGAGCGCTGCGAAAGCTGATCAAAGCTTCAGACACCAGCGGTACCGTCGGTATCGGGCATACCCGCTGGGCGACCCACGGCGAACCCAACGATAAAAATGCTCACCCGCATATGGGTAATAGTGGCCGATTGGCCCTGGTGCACAACGGCATTATTGAGAATTATGCCGTGTTGAAGAGTGCGCTAATGGCCGAAGGACACACCTTCTACAGTGATACGGATACGGAAGTTCTCGTTCACCTGATCGAGGAAATCCAGAAAGAGGGTAATCTTGCCCTGGAAGAAGCAGTTCGCCTCGCCCTAAACCGGGTAGAAGGAGCTTATGCTATTGCCGTTATCGACCGAAACAACCCAAGCATAATGGTGGGTGCGCGAAAGCAAAGCCCGCTGTTAGTTGGGATAGGCGACAACGAATTCTTCATCGGTTCAGATGCCTCTCCATTTCTTGACTCTACCAAACGGGTGGTCTACCTCGAAGATGGTCAAGTGGCCAGTATTTCTTTGGAGAAGGGCCTGCAATTACGAAATACGGCTAACGAAGAACAACCTCCTTTTATCCATACGCTTGATTTGCAGATCGAGGCACTGGAGAAAGAAGGCTATGAGCATTTCATGCTCAAGGAGATTTACGAGCAACCACAGACTATTCTGGATGCGATGCGTGGCCGCATCAGCAGTAAGGAAAGCAGGGTTACTTTACGCGGATTGGAAGAATACGCCAATCGTTTTGTCCGTGCTGACCGGATCATCATCGTTGCCTGTGGTACCAGCTACCACTCTGGCTTGATCGGTGAGTACCTGATTGAAGACCTGGCTCGTATACCAGTGGAGGTAGAATATGCCAGTGAGTTCAGGTACCGGAACCCCATTCTTAGCGAGCGCGACATCGTGATTGCCCTGAGCCAGAGTGGCGAAACTGCAGATACTATGGCAGCGCTTGAATTAGCCAAGCAGAAGGGAGCCATGATCTATGGTATCGTAAACAGCGTAGGTTCGAGCATTGCCCGGCTTACGGACGCTGGCAGTTACATTCATGCTGGCCCCGAAATTGGCGTTGCCAGTACTAAGGCCTTCACCGGCCAGGTGACCGTGCTGACACTGCTGGCCCTAAGCCTTGCCCGCAAGCTAAGTACCATCAGCAACACCTACTTCCAGACCCTGGTACGTGAGCTGGAGCTCATTCCGGGAAAAGTGGAAGAGATCCTGAAAGAGAACGACCACATTAAGTACATTGCCAAGGAGGTTAGAGATCACCACAATGCCTTATACCTGGGCCGGGGCTACAACTTCCCCGTTGCTTTAGAAGGGGCATTGAAACTGAAGGAAATCAGCTATGTACACGCAGAAGGGTACCCGGCCGCAGAAATGAAACACGGCCCCATTGCCCTGATCGATGAAAACATGCCGGTTTACGTGACCGCGACTAATAAGTCTGCCTACGACAAGATCGTGAGCAACGTACAGGAAGTAGTGGCCCGTAAAGGCCGCGTCATTGCCATCGTAAACAAAGGAGAAAAATCTATCGCTAAGATCGCTGATCACGTGATCGAAATCCCTTCTACCGAAGAGCCCCTGACGCCGCTCCTTTCCGTAATTCCATTGCAGTTGCTCAGCTACCACATTGCGGTTGAACTGGGCCGTAATGTGGATCAGCCAAGGAATTTGGCTAAGTCCGTTACGGTGGAGTAGTGAATAATTGAAGGAGAGAATGATTGAATAGACGGCCGCACTGACGATTATCCTCAGCAGACGCACATTGCTAATTAACTAACTATCTTCGCACCCGCGTCCGCGCCCAAAAAGCGTGCATTATAAGAAAACTAAGCGTTTTGCGGTCAAACAGACCAATAGACCATTAGTCTAAAAGACTACAATATGGAATGGGACATTGCCTATAACACTACCCAAGACGAACTACTGATCCCCGAGTACGGAAGAACGGTGCAAGATTTGTTGCGCAAAGCCAATGCCGTAGAAGGTACTGAAGACCGACAGGCATACGTTGAACGGGTCATCAAACTGATGTTGCAAATGCAACCGGGCATTAAAACCCAGGAGAATTACCAGGAAAGACTTTGGCGCCACGCTTTTCTAATTGCCGGTGAGCCACTCAACGTCACGGTTCCCGAAGGCATCACAATAGAAGAGGAAGCCCTGGAGGAGGTGAGTCGCCTGCCCTACCCCGACCTCAACAGCCGGATGAAGCATTACGGCCAAAACGTACAACAGCTGATCAAATCTGCTTCCGCTCTGGAAGATGGTCCGGAAAAGGACCAGGCTACCTACGTTGCCGCTTACTACATGAAAATAGCGCTTACCAGCTGGGCTTCTGGCCAGTTTGTAAATGAAGAAATGATCCGAAAGGACTTGTATGAGTTGAGCGAAAAGAAGTTGATGCTCGGCCCGGAAGTTAAGATCGGCGTACCCGATGCCAAACAACCCGAGCAGCACCCAACTGGTCGTAGGAAAAAGAAAAAGAAGAAGAAGAGCCGATCTGGCAACAATTCTCAGGGGGGTAATTCTCAGGGAGGCAATAGGAATAAAAGCAGAAATAACCGCAACAAGCGGCGGAGGTAATTGGAGCGAACGATTTATCCTTAAAGTTCCCTTAAGACTGGCGGATTCCTGCAACGTTCCGCTAAAACAAGGTCTCTTTCAGCTAATGCCGGACAACAAATCTTTACTTACCATCAAAGCCATCGATCAAAATTTGGGCACCCCGACCCCGGTTAAAACATCCGGAAAGTGGCTTCGATTATTGATCTGCACCGCTCTACTGGCCCTTACCGCGGGGCTGAATGGTCAGGTACTGGATCCCTCCAGGTCAACCCGACCCCAACAGGGTGATCCTGATTATGATGCTGCTACCGACCGTCGTGCCGGCCCGCAGGAGCAACGGGAAGCCATTGTAGACACCTTTGGTATTTTTCAGTATAAGGTGGGTAATCCGAATTCCGAAACGAATTGGAAAGACTCTTTACTAGACGGATTTCAGCGCTATGAGCTTGACCGTAAGGTCGACTTCGATTATGCCACCATCGGCCAGCGGGGAAGCGCTGCCTACCCGCTCAGGTATCAACCCATCAAAAGGCAGGGAACCGACCTTGGTTTGCGTCAATTCGATCTTTACCAGGTAGATGGTGAGGACCTTAGTTATTACCGGTTAGAGCATCCTTTTACCTACCTCTCTCACGTTCGGGAAAGTGAACAGGAGGACAGCTGGACCATCGTCAAATTCAGCCGAAACTTTGCCGATGGCGTCAACCTGGTATTGGACTACAGCCGCATCAATCAGCAAGGAGAACAGGATCAGTATCCGAGCCAGGCGTTGAGAAATACGCACGTGGCAACGGGCCTGAGTATTCGTCCCACGGGCAGCAGGTATAGTGGATTTTTCAGTTTCGCCGCCAATACCTACGAACAATTACAGAACGGCGGCATCGTACCAATTTCCTTTATAAACAACGAGGGTAACGATGAGGTCAACAACCTGGCGAACCTGGAAGGAAACCTCGATGAAACAAGGCTTCGGTACAGTTTCCGAGAACTGATGGCAACCCAGTATTTGAAATTTGGTGGCAAACGCGATAGCCTCACCGGCACCGAAAAACGTGCCTTTACCCTACGGCACCGGCTGCGGTCTGACCAGCGACGGTACCGTATATCTTCCGAGGTCATCAGTCCGTTGGATGGAGACACCCTGGAGTTTTACCGACGCTTCCCTTCCCTTTTGGTCGATGAACGGGGTGGAAGGAACCAGATTGAACACCAGATCCTTGAAAATGACTTCACCATATCTACCTTCCGGCGTGGCACCTCATCGGATAAGGCAACCGTGCAAAAGGATGTATTGGAAGCTGGTGTCACCCACATCCTGCACCGTATCCAGCAGGACGGGGATTCGACCATAAACAACTTACTTGCCCATGCCCGGGTAGGCCTACGACCGAATGACAAACTCAATTTATTGATCTCCGGGCAGCTCAATCTGATTGGGCAGACGGGAGATTATCGGATCGAAGGAGAAGGTATACTTGACCTTGGCGTAGGTGGCAAACTGGAACTAAAAGCATTGAACCAGCTGTATTCTCCGGACCTCGTTCAACAAGTCTACCGCATTAATGGCGAGACGCTGTGGAACAACCGTTTTGGAAAAACCCTGGAATTGAGACTTGAGGGAGCTTACACGCTCCCCGTCGTTAAGGTCAGGGCAGGACTCGCGTATTCTCTTCTCACCAACTACGTCTTTTTCAACGAATCCGGGCAGCCACAGCAGGCCGACGACGTCAACAGTCTGCTACAGCTCACACTGGAGCGAGATTTTCGGTTTGGTCATTGGAACCTGACCAACCGAGTCCTTTTGCAGGAAGCTGACCAAGACGTTTTCCGACTACCCCGCCTGTATGGAGAGCACAGTTTTTACTACTCCGGAAAATGGTTTAAAGTACTGAATATCAACCTTGGTTTTGACGTTCGATACGCTTCTTCTTTCCGGCCTTACTACTTCAACCCAGTCGTCCAGCAGTTTCAACTCCAGGACTTTGAGAACCGGGGGTTTCAATACCAGGTGGATCCCTTTTTCAGTATGCGGGTCACTCGTTTCCGCTTCTTCCTTAAGTACGTCCAGGCCAATAACCTTATCCAGCCCGAAAGGCTATTGTACCTAACCGCAGAGCATCCTTACCCTGATGAGGCGTTGCGGTTTGGGGTTAGTTGGCGGTTGTTGGATTAGGCTGCAAGATTCTACTTTCGCTCAAGTTTGGGTGGGCGGGGCCGCAGGTGCAATGCTCCCTATCCGCCCCGCAGGCTCGCCCGCCCCCCGCCCCCAAAGGGGGGGAATGGATAAGGGGTAAGGAAGAAAAACTACGTCTATCGGCGGGTAGATATTATGCGCTAATAAAAGCGGTAGTAGATTGAAAATCCTACCTTCACCAGTATCAAAAATCTAACTACCTGATGACCTCTCCTCTCCTGTGCCAGCGTGACCTTTTTCCCGAAAAAGCCGTAGCCGGCTACCTCAACGGTGCCAGCCGGGCAC
>JBGCFZ010000422.1:0-3434 GCA_045110355.1 Lewinella sp.
TCGTCGGCACCGATCTCAAATCCGCTGAGGATGTCTTCTTTCATGGCCTTGGCCGTGAGGAAAATAATAGGTGTATCCTTATCACTTTCACGTACTTTCCTCGCGAGTTCGAAACCACTAAGGCGCGGCATCATCACATCAAAAATACAGACATCCCATTTACCTTGTCGGTAGGCTTCGAAGCCCGCGAGGCCATCGGTGGCCAGGGTTACGTCGTAATCATGTACTTCTAGAAAGGAGCGAAGAACGTCGCCGAAATTGCGATCATCCTCAACCAATAAAATTTTGGGGGCAATTGTCTGTGTAGCGTCACTCATGATGAAGGTCGGTTTTTTAGTTATGGGTTATTTTGTTCCTTGGCGGTAGGGGAATGTCACGATGAAACTACTTCCTTTACCTAATTCACTTTTCACGTTAATGGTTCCGTTATGTACTTCCGTAATGGTTTTAACGTAGGAAAGGCCGAGGCCAAACCCTTTCACGTCGTGTCGATCACCGGTATGCACACGATAGAAACGATCAAAAATGTTTTTTCGCGCCTCACGGCTCATTCCAAGTCCGTGATCCTTAACAGTAACCTCTACACCCTTCGATACATTGCGCGTAGACACCAGGATTTTTGGAGAATTCGGTGAATATTTGTTGGCATTGTCTAATAAATTGTTGATAAGACTAGATAAATGGGTCAGGTCTCCCTCCACAATGGCGGGTTCGGCAAGCAGGTTCGTCTCGATCGTTCCTCCCCTTGGTTCTACTTGCAAGGAGATGTAAACAGCAGCATCGGTAATTACATCGTTGAGGTCAACTGCACTTAAATTCAGGTTGAGTTTGGACTTATCAAGCTTGGCCATCTGTAGCACCTTCTCCACCTGATCATTCATCCTTTTATTTTCCTGCTTGATGATCCGGGCAAAACGTTTCACTTTTTCCGGGTTCGCGGAGACCTTGGGGCTCACTATGCTATCAGTTGCCAAAGAAATAGTAGCGATGGGCGTTTTGAACTCATGCGTCATATTATTGATGAAATCCGTTTTCATCTCCGAAAGTTTCTTCTGGAACAGGATCACGTAGATCGTATAAATGAAACACCCGAGGATGATGCCGACAAAAAGCAAACTCGCTCCCAGGTTGATCCAGATTGAACTAAAGATTACTTCTTCTTTCTGCGGACTATAAGCAATGAGGTATCCTCTAACTTCAGAGTCATCATCAAAAAGAGATACCCGATAAACGCTTCGCATCAAATCAGTATGCCGGCTGGTATCCGAGCCTGCTTCAGTAAGCCGACCTCCATTTCTAATAATGAACTTTTTCCCGCGGTTGTCATAAACACCGTACTCTAGGCCTGCATCAAGATTAGCATTGGTGAACTCTGAATTTATCTTTTTATCGAGCAGTTTACGATCAATACGATCTACCAAGTCATAATTGGCATATTGTGCCAGTGCTTCAAGACGCGGAGCAACATTTGTCCGGCCGAGTAAACTACCGGGCCCTCCCTGCAATCCCGTCCCTAATCCTCGCCGAAGATCCTTAAAGCCAGAATTCACCTGGGCATCAATCAGCGCAGCCTCTTTATCTTCTTGTTCTTCGGCCGCCAACTTGAGGGCATCCTGCACGGCTTCATCATAGCGCTGTTCGTTGACCTTCATGGCCGTTTGGATCATGTCCAGCTGCAACAGCAACACGCCGCCAATAGCTAAAATGATCAATCCGATGATTAGGTAAATGGTTTTTTTACTCATGTATCTTGAGGTGAATATGCCCCGGTTAACGTTGATGGGTTTGCGGTAAGTTGTACTTAAAAGCGCTAGTACAAAGCCAAAGTACGTTGTCGATTAAGAAAAATTACATTTCCTACCCCGTTTTTAAGGGATCATTAAACAATCCCCCCCGCTCAACCCGGAAAATTATTGTTTAATGATCCATGTTGGGTATCCTAACGGTATTCGTACCTTGCTGGCATGGAATCCGTCACGATTCAGACCACCCAGAACGTCAGCATCGATTATCCGCTGGCCAGCGTCGGCTCAAGAGTCGGTAGCTTCTTCATTGATGCGACCATTTATTTAATTGCTTACGGTATCCTGACGGTCATTCTTTCGAGCCTGATCGACAGTTTAGATGATCTGAACATTGTCTTTTTTCTCATCATCTTCGTATTCCTAGCCTATTACTTCTTCCTGGAAATGTTCAGCAGAGGGCAAACACTGGGCAAACGTATCATTGGCCTGCGGGTCATCCGACTTGATGGCCGGGACCCCACCCCCGCAGACTTCCTCACCCGGGCCATTTTCTTACTCCCCGATGTTTTACTGTCTTCAGGTATCCCCGCCATACTCCTTATTGCCAGCGGGCGCTATAATCAACGGTTGGGAGACATCGTGGCCGGCACCGTAGTTATCCAAACCTCTATAGCCACCACCTTCACCCTTGAAGAGATCATGGCCATTACCAACCGGGAGGATTACGATCCGGAATTCCCCGGTGTCCAGCGCTTCACCAACAACGACATGATGATCGTGAAGCGTACCCTCCAGCGCATGCGACGCTATGGAAATACGGCCCACCGACAGGCCGTCCGCCAATTGGCCGTCAAAATCGCCGATCAGCTAGAGCTCGATAAAAAGGAGGTCAAGTACACCCCGGAGAAATTTTTAGAGGTGGTATTGATGGATTTTATTGTGCTTACACGATAGAGCATCTTACTCCATCCCCACAGTCACCGAATTCAATCCGCTGTGTAAGAGGTGTCGATTCGTATCAACGATCAATTCGCCGGTCACTCCCTCAGGTAAGGTGATGTCGTAAAAAACGTCTTTTCCACCTGCCGAGGCTTTGACGATAATCACTCCTCCGGGGTGAGCAGCCGTGGCGGAGTAGGCGAAATTTGTGTAGGCAGGTCGGATAGAGACCGTTTTGAAACCAGGGCTTGCAGGACGAATCCCCACCAAAGTAGCCAATAGGTCATAATTCGGGCTGGCACTCCAGGCATGGCAATCAGAACGGGTTTCCCCCGGCTTTTCAGGGAAGGTGGTGAAACCCTGGTCAAGGTAAGCCGCCCAAACCTTGAGTTGATCAACGTAAAGATCAGCCCGGCCCGTATGGTAAAGGGCCTGAATGAGGTAAAAGCGGAAATACTCAGATACCTGGGTGAGGGATTTGTCAGACAGCACTTTATTCAGAAGCGCTTGCTGATAAGTTGGTACGCCCTCACTCCCACTTAACATAATATGTGGCGCGGCCGCAGGTGCAAGGTCCGTTAGTAAGGCCAATATGTTTGCGTGCTGGCTAAAGCTTTTCCCTTTGGGTGTATCACTGAAGATTTCCCGGTCAGCATTCCAGCAAAGCCGGGTAACGGCCTCGGCAATGTTGTCAGCTTGGTAGCTATAGGCATTGGCCTGGCCCTGATCTCCGAAGTAAGCAAAAAGCTT